>NZ_JAVFVX010000017.1:0-102898 GCF_033441795.1 Streptomyces sp. ADMS
GGCTGCGTTTCATGGCGTTCACGGACTGGTTCCACCACGACACGGCGGACGTGGCTTTCGGCGTACTCGATCCCGGTGGTACCCGGGTCGCGGTGCTGGCGGCGACGGACACTGACAGGGAACCGGCGCACTCCGTTTCGGCCTGACGCGCGCCAGGCGCCGCGCGTGCCGGTCGGGAGGCGGAGGCGTCACCCCGTGGTGGTGATGAGGTCGTCGAGTATCTGCTCCGACAGGCTGTTGTCGCCGAGGAAACTCTTCACCGAGGCGTCCTCGTTGCGCTGGGGGTCGGTGCCCGACCAGTTCAGGTCGTATCCCGCGTCCGCGCTGAGCTGGGTCAGGAACGCCCGCTGGGCACGGCCGTTGCCCTCGCGGAACGGGTGGAGGACGTTCAGGTCGCCGTACAACGTGGCCAGTTGGATGACGAATGCCTGCCGGTGGAGATTCTGCAGATGACCGGAGGAGGCGAGACGACCGAAGAACTCGCCGGCGTAGGGCACCAGGTTTCTCGCCGGACAGAACGGTGTGCGCTTGGCGATGTTCACGGTGCGTAACTCGCCTGCCCACGGATAGATGTCACCGAAGATCGCGGCATGGAACGCCTGGAGATGGCCGAGGTCGTACGCGCCGGGTAAGGGGCGTTCGGCGAGCATGACGAGGCGCGCCCGGGTGATGTCCGCCTCCGCAGCCGCGAGCAGCTTATGGTCGGTGATGCCGAGCTTGTTGCGCAGCACGCCGCCCGGCATGGCGTACGGATCGTTCACCCTGCCCGCCGCTCCGAAGTCTGTCGGTGGCGGGCGATCGCGCGGGCGACAAGGGTGTCCACGTCGAGGTCGCCCTTCACGTACGCCTCGGTGTCGCGGTCTGAGGCATTGGATGCCTGGAGCCCCTCGGCCTCGATGGAGCCGGTGGCCGAGGCGACGGCCGCACGTCGTGCCGCTCGTCCGCTCAGCGCCTCGAAGGCCTCGACGGACAGGAGGACGCCCTGGGGCTTGCGGTGGGCGCCGATCAGGACCGGGTCGGCATCCGCGCCGGACTCCGACAGGTCGGTCAGGATCCGCGACAGTCTCGTGCGCGCGTCGCTGACGGTCACGACCTCAGGAATCTCCATGCTGTCACCGTACCCATATAGAGGCTTGATTCTGTACAGATTCTAGTACGGATTCCGGTGAGTGTCCCGCCTCGGGCGGCTCTGGAGGCATCCCCAACCCCGTCCCGGAGGCGGCCGTCAGCCGAGACCGCGAGGTCCTCGCTGATGTCGGCGGGGTTGAACCGGACCACCGGCACATCGCGCCGATTGAGTTCGGTGATCACCATGCCGGCGGTGATGCCGTCCGCCTCGGTGGCCGCCGAACCGGCTTCTCCGAGAACGACGAAGCCCCGTCCGGACCGCTCCGGCGTGGGGCGCCTCCTTACGTAGCCATCAAAAGTAGTCACGGAAACGTCCTGCCTGTACGTTTGTGCAGGTCACAGCGTTTCGGTGATTCTCCCCGGCGTACAGCCCGACTCGTCTGCCGCCAAGGGTCCCTGACCAGGGAACATACTGGTCAGTGACCCTTTTTTGCCGGATCGGGAGCTTGGTCGAACTCCGGTCCGTACCGGTTCAAACCGGACCTCACGGCTACGAACGCAGCCACGAAGGTAGCCACCCACGCGGCCACTGTGGGCACTCGTCCTGATCACTGATCTGCGGTGATTCTCCGTGCATTACAGCCCGGCTTGCCGAACCCCTGACACCCTCCACCAGCCTTCCGCTGTTGGAGGGCGTCAGGGGTTCGATGCGGGAAGCCTGGGAGGCGTCACGCGGCGATGAGGGCGGCGGCCGGGAGCCGGCCCCGGCGCACATCGCGCCCAGCAGCGACATCACCTTGGCCGCCGGATGGGCCCCGCCGCTGTTGTCGGCCGCCTCGATGCGAACGGTGGCGGCCAGCTCGGGCAGCCCGGCCTGCTCGGCGAGAGCGACCAGCGGCAGCAGGCCCGCGTCCGCGATCAGATTCGGCTCGTCGAAGAGCGCGGAGACATGGACGGCGGCATGAAAAGATTGCGTCTCGGAAGAGTCTTGCCATCGTGCGTGCTGGAAGCCTCAAGAACCCCCATCATCGCAGCTCACAAGGCTCTTCCTCGTTTTCGGAGAACCCATCCACAGGCATCAGCCGGTGGATCCGGGCTGAATGTCGCCGCTCCACTTTCGGTTGACCGGCGACCTTGATCGAATTCGACGCTGTCTGGGGAGACGTTTTCAAACCACCCGGATGAGTAGCCTTTTGGCGGAGGGAACGTCGTCGGCTCTACCTGATTGGGTGGTGACGACCGCAGCACCCGCGATGAATGTTGAAACCACAACTGAGGCGAGCCCGTACGAATGCAGGGTCGTCGTAGGCGTGGGAGGTGCTGCGAGTGTCGTCGACTGCCGCTGTGGACGAGGGCCGTTCGTATCTGGTGGTGCTGTCCGCCAAACGGGCCCGGGAGCTGGTTTCCGCCGCCGCCGACCTCGCAGACCGGCTGCGCGGCCTCCCTGCGCCCGAACTCGCCGACGCCGCCTACACCTTGGCCACGGGACGCAGAAGCCACCGGTACCGGTTCGCCGTCGTGTGCCACGGCCCGGGGCAGGCGTCCCGGGCATTGACGGAACTGCTCGCGGGCGGCGTCGGGCACGACACCGCCTGCCGCCCCGGTGCCCGCCTCACGTTCGCACTCCCCGCCAACTTACCCGACAGCGGACGGCAGGCGGAGGAGGCCGCGCGTCTCCACCCGGCCTTCCACCGGTATCACCGTGCCTGCCGCCGGGCGGGCGCCCTGCGCCACGGGGACCGTGGAGCGGCCTTCGCCTTCCAGTACGCGACGGCCCGCCTGTGGATGCGGTGGGGGCTGTCACCCAGCGCCCTGCACGCCGACGGAGTGGGTCGGCTCGTCGCCGCCGTGGTCGGCGGGGGGCTGGGACTGCGCCGGGCGATCACCCTGCTCGACGATTCCGGTGGCTCCGGAGACTTCGGGGACGAGGTGTGGGCCACGGTGCCCGGCCTCGAACGCGGTGTCGCGAGTTCACGCGTTCCGGTGGAGCCCCTGGGAGCCCCGGAAACCCTGGAGCAGGACCCGGAGTCGCCCGTCGGCCTCCTTGTCCTTACGCCCGGCGTCGACTCCCCGCTCGAAGGGTTGCGGCGGGCCTGGCTCGCAGGGGCGGACGTCGACTGGGAGCAGGTGTACGAGGGTGAGGGGCGCCGACGGATCAGGCTCCCCGCCCGTGGGAGCACCGGGTCCGAAGGGGGCAGCGATCGAGCCGGTTCCGCCCGGGCCGATGTGAGCGACGACGTGCCCGAGGCGCCCTGGGTGCTCACTGCGCCATCGGCAGCCGAACTGGCGCTGCGGGCAGCCGAGTTGACGGAGCTGACGGACTTCACCGGGGCCGCCCCCGAGCCGCCGTGCGCCGGGGAGGGGCACCGGCACCGGGCCGTGGTGCTGGGCCGTCGGCCCGAGGACTTCCGGCGCGGGTTCACCGCCGTCGCGTCCCGCAGGCCCGCCGCCGGGGTGATCCGGGGTGCGGCTACGGTGACCGACGGGCGCATCGCCTTCGTCTTCCCCGGCCAGGGCTCGCAGTGGCAGGGCATGGCCGCGGACCTGCTCGCCGCCGGCCCCGTCTTCCGGGCGGAGGCGGAGCGCTGCATGGCGGCCTTCGCGCCGCTGCTGGACTGGTCGTTGACGGACGTGCTGTACGACCGGCCCGGCGCTGCCTCGCTGGAGCGGGTCGACGTGGTGCAGCCCGCCCTGTTCACGGTGATGGTGTCGCTCGCCGCGCTGTGGGACTCCTGGGGCGTCCGCCCCGACGCGGTGATCGGGCACAGCCTCGGCGAGGTGGCCGCCGCCCATGTCAGCGGCGCGCTGTCGCTCCAGGATGCGGCGACGGTCGTCGCCCAGTGGAGCAAGGCACAGGCGACGCTGGTCGGCACGGGCGACATGGCCTCGGTGGAACTGCCCCCGGAGGCGGTGCGCGAACGGCTGGCCGGCCGCGGTGGACGGGTCGGCCTCGCCGCGGTGAACGGGCCCGACTGGGTCCTCGTCTCCGGCGACCGGGGCGAGGTCGCGGCTCTGGTCGACGACCTGCGCGCCGACGGCGTACGCGCCCGGGTGATCGACGTCGGCCTGGCCGCGCACTCGGCCCATATCGACACCATCACCGACCGGATGACGCGCGACCTGGCCGGTATCGTCCCGCGCCCGGCTCGCATCCCGTTCCGCTCCACCGTGACCGGCGAACCGCTGCACGGCACCGAACTGGACGCCGCGTACTGGTGCCGCAACCTGCGGGACACGGTGGAGTTCGCCGACACCGTCCGCGCCCACGCCGAGGACGGCTTCCGGACCTTCGTCGAACTCAGCCCCCACCCGGCCCTCGTCATGGGCGTCAAGGCGGTCCTGGAGAGTGCCGGGACCGAGGCGGAGAGCGTGGCCGTGGGATCACTGAGACGCCAACAGGGCGGCCGGACGGCGCTGTTGACCGCGCTTGCCGAGATGTACGTGCGCGGGGTGCCCGTGGACCGGGCCGAACCGTTCGGCCGGGAACCGCGACCGAGCCGCGCCGGCGTGGAAGGTGTGGACGGCAGGGGAGTCGGGAACGTCGGGAGCCCCGGGGGCGAGGACGAGGCGGGCCCGGCGCGCGTGAACCAGGCCGGCCCGCAGGACACGCCGTCCGCCGCGACCGGGGTCCCTCCCGCCCCCGACCTCTCACACGCCGAGGCGGAACACACGACGCTGGACCTGGTGGGTGCCCATGTCGCCGCCCTGCTCGGCACGGACTCGCCCGACACGGTGGAACCGGAGTGGGCCGTCCGCTCGCTCGGCGACCTCGGCTTCACCTCGATGCTCGCGGTCGAGCTCCGGGACCGGCTGGCCCAGGACACCGGCCTGCGACTGCCGCGCACCCTGGTCTTCGACCACCACGTCCCCCTGCACCTGGCCCGCTACCTGGTCGCCGAACAGCGACGCACCCAGGCCGCGGAAAGCGCGGAAAGCACAGCGGTCCCGGCGGGAACGGAGGCCGCGCGGCACACCCGGGACACGGGAGAGCCCCGGGAGACGGGGGCCCCTCGGGACACGGCCGGGTCGCCGGCGGTCCTCATCCCCCCGGCCCCCGGTGCGGCCGGCGTCCGCGACGCCGTCGCCGTCGCCGTCGTGGGCATGGCCGCCCACGTACCCGGCGCCCGGGACCTGGACGCCTACTGGGAGCTGCTCAGCGGCGGCCTGGAGGGGATCACCCGCTTCGGGGACGACGAACTCGCCGCCGCCGGTGTGCCCGCGGAGCTGATCCGCGATCCGCGGTACGTGAAGGCGTACGGCGCGCTCCCGGAGGGGGAGCTGTTCGACGCCGCGTTCTTCGGGCTGAACCCCGCCGAGGCCGAACTGACCGACCCCCAGCACCGGTTGTTCCTGCAGACCTGCCACACGGCGCTGGAACACGCCGGTTACGACGCGTCCGGGCCCAGCGGCTCCGTCGGCGTCTTCGGCGGCGCAGCGAACAACACCTACCTCCAGGACAACGTGCTCGCAGCGACCGACCGGACGACCACCTCCGAGTATTTCCGGGTCCTGTTCGGCAACGACAAGGACTACCTGGCCACCCGCGTCGCCTACAAGCTGAACCTGACCGGCCCCAGCTACACGGTCCAGACCGCCTGCTCCACGTCTCTCGTCGCCGTCCATCTGGCCTGCCAGGCCCTGCGCTGCGGCGAGTTGGACATGGCGCTGGCGGGCGGTGTGGCGTTGCGGGTGCCCCAGACCCGCGGGCACCTGTTCGAGGAGGGGGCGATCCTCTCGGCCGACGGGCAGGTGCGCGCCTTCGACGCCGACGCGAGCGGCACGGTTTTCGGCAACGGGTCCGGGGTCCTCGTGCTGAAGCGGCTGAGCGACGCCGTCGCCGACGGTGACACCGTGCACGCGGTCATCCTGGGCACCGCGACCAACAACGACGGTGCGCAGAAGATCAGTTACGCGGCGCCTGCCCGGGACGGGCAGGCCCAGGTGGTCGTCCGCGCGCAGGCCGCGGCCGGAGTGGACGCGGACTCGATCGGCTACCTGGAGGCGCACGGCACGGGCACCGCCCTGGGCGACCCGGTGGAAATCGCGGCGCTCACGCAGGCGTTCGGGCAGCCGGTGGACCAGGGCCGCCACGTCCCCGTCGGCTCGGTCAAACCCAACATCGGGCACCTGGACGCCGCTTCGGGCGTGGCCGGTCTGATCAAGGTGGCACTGATGCTGCGCCACCGCACCATCGTGCCGAGCATCAACTACCAACACCCCAACCCCGCCATCGAGTTCGAGGACAGCCCGTTCCGGGTCGCCACGGAACTGCGTCCGTGGCCCGATGCCGGGGCGCCGCGCCGGGCCGGGGTCAGCTCCTTCGGCGTCGGCGGCACCAATGCCCACGCGGTGCTGGAGGAGGCGCCGCGGCGCCTCCCGTCCGGCCCGTCCCGCCCGGGACAGCTCCTGCTGCTTTCCGCCGCCACGCCCACCGCCCTGGACCGGGCCACCGCCGACCTCGCCGAACACCTGCGCCGCCACCCCGAACTGCCCCTGGCCGACGTCGCCCACACCCTGGCGGTGGGTCGCACCGCCCACCGGCACCGGCGCGCGCTGCTGTGCCGGGACATCGCCGAAGCCGTACGGCTGCTCGAAGACACCGCTGGGCACACCGACCGCACCGCGCGGGCCCCCTACACGCCACCCCGGCTCGCCCTCGCCCTACCCTCGGGCGGGGCCGGCACAGGCGACACTGCCGCCGAACTCGCCGCCATGGAAACGGAGTTCGCCCGGCTTTACGAGGCCTGTCGGACCGCCGGTTCGCAGCGACTCGGTGCGCGGGGACGGGAGTTCGCCTTCCAGTACGCCCTGGCCGGGCTCTGGCAGGAGTGGGGCCTGCTCCCCGGCGCGCTCTACGCGGAGGGCATTGGGGAACTGGTCGCGGGGTGCCTGACCGGCGCCCTGACCGTCGAACAGGCTCTCGCCGCGCTGGACTCGGGGGCATGGCCGCAGCCGGGGCCGCGGATCCTGCCGTACGGGGACCTGGGTGCCGTGAAGAAGGAGCTCGTCCTCGTGGTGGACGCCGGCGCCTCCCCGCTGACGGCCGTCCGCGACGCCTGGCTGGGCGGTGCGGACATCGACTGGGCGCGGTTCTACCGGGGGCAGCGCCGCCACCGGGTGCCGCTGCCGACGTATCCCTTCGAGGGGCGGCGCTTCTGGCTGGAGCCCTCGGCGGAACGGGGCGCCGGTCAGGGCGATGTGGCGGGCCCGCTCCCGGCCGCCGTCCAGGGCGTGCCCGCCCCCCGGCTGCGGACGTCCGCGAAACCGGTCGGAGCGCCGCTTTCCGTTCGTCACGAGATCACGCTCACCGGCGCCGAACCGTACCTGGCCGACCACACCGTACGCGCCACGCCCGTGCTGCCGGCTGTCGTGTACCTCGAACTGGTGCGCGCATTGGGCGAGTCGGCGACCGGGATGCGGTACGGCACGCTGCGGGACGTCGCGTTCCAGCGGATGCTCTCCTTCGGCAGTGATTCCCGCACCCTGCGGATCGTGCTCGAACCCCGCGACGGAACACACCACTTCACCGTCCTGGCCGACGGCACGGACCCGGGCAGGGAGGACCCGGCGCAGGATCGCGAGGGTGAACGGACCTATGCGACAGGCGAGTTCGTCCAGTACGGCTCGGGTGGCGCCCCGGAGCGGTTCGACACCGCCGCCTCCTTGTCGCGCTGCCCCACACGAGTCACCCCCGACGACTGCTACGACCTGCTGCGGCAGCGCGGCATCCTGCACGGGCCCGGGATGCGCACCCTGCGGGAGTTCGCCCACCGCGCGGGCGAGGAGGCGGTGGCGGTCGTCGAGGTACCGCCGATCGATGCCCCGTGCGTCGCGGACGGCGGCTTCGCCGGTCCCGGCACCCTGGTGCTCCACCCCGCCCTCCTCGACGGCGCCCTGCAGGCCGCGGCGTGTCTGCTCGCGGCCTCGGGCGGGGACGGCGGGGCCGCCCAGCTGCCGATCCGGATGGGTTCCCTGCGGCTGCTCGCCGAACCCGGGAACCGGTGCACGGTACACGTCACCCGGTCGGCCACCGGCGGCAGCGGGGTGGCCCGGCTTGACCTGGCGCTGGTCAGGGAGGACGGAACCGTAGCGGTACGCATCTCCGACCTGGTCCTGCGCCGCCTCCCGGACGGCGGCACGGGGCCGGGCGCGGCCGAACACCATGAGGCGCAACCGGGGCCGCGCTTCCTGCGCGGCGAGTGGTCGCCCGCGCCGCTCGCCGCCGGCAACAACGACAGCACCGGCCCCTTCCTGCTCCTCGCGGACAGTGCTCGGACGCGCGAGGATCTGCGGCGCGCGCTCCGGGAGGCCGGCGAGCAGGACACCCCGGTGGCGCTCGCGCTCCCCGGCACCGGATTCCGCCGTATCGACGGACACACGTACGAGATGGACCCGGCCCGGCCCGATTCCTTCACCGATCTGCTGACGGCCCTGCACACGGACGGGATCGCTCCCCGCCGCATCCTGCACATGTGGAGTCTCTCGGCCCCGGCCGGCCCGGCCGATCCCTTCGGCGCCGGTCTGCTCGACACCGGAATCGGTTCGCTGTTCCTTCTCACGAAGGCACTGCTGGCCCGCCGCCCGGCGGAACGTGTCCGGCTGCTGTACGTCCATCCGCTGACCCCGGACGACGGGGGCGGTGAGCAGGTTTCGGCGCACCCCGCCCACGAGGCCGTACCGGCGTACGAGGCCGTCGTGGCCTTCGCGCGCACCGCGCGGCTGGAGAACCCCGCGCTGGAGTACCGGGTGGCGGGACTCGCCCCCGGCCCTCTCGAAACTCAACTGGCTTTGGTGCTGAGGGAGTTCGGCACCGGGACCACCCCCGCCGAGGCCGGTCCCGTACCCGCGGTCCGCTATGAGCGGGGCATCCGCCTGGCCCGTACCGACCGGGCGGTGGTGCCGCCTGCGGTAGAGCGGGGGAGCGTCCTGCGCGAGCGGGGTGTCTACCTGATCACCGGTGGCGTCGGAGGGCTGGGCCTGCTGCTCGCCGAGCATCTGGCCGCCCGCGTCCGGGCGCACCTCTTCCTGGTCGGCCGCTCCGAGCCGGACGCGCGCACCCGGGCCCGGCTCGACGCGCTGACCGCGTCCGGGGCTACGGTTCGTCACCTGCGCGCCGACACCGGCCGCGAGGAGGACGTCCGCACGGTGCTGGCTGCGGTGGCGGCCGAGCACGACACGCTGCACGGCGTCATCCACGCCGCCGGCGTGCTTCGGGACTCGTTCCTGGTCGCCAAGACGCCCCAGGACCTGCTGGACGTACTCGCCCCCAAGGTCCAAGGCACGGCCCACCTCGACCGGCTGACCGCCGGGCACGACCTGGACTTCTTCGTGACCTTCTCGTCGGCCGTCTCGTCGTCCGGGAACGTGGGCCAGGCCGACTACGCCTTCGCCAACGCCTTCATGGACCAGGCGATGGCCGTCCGCGAGCGGATGGCGGCGGACGGGCGCCGCCGCGGCCGGTCCCTGTCCCTCGCCTGGCCGCTGTGGCGGGACGGCGGGATGCGCCCCGACGACACCTCGGCCGCCCTGCTCGAAAAGGCGCTCGGCTCCCGGGCCCTGCCCACCGAGGTCGGCCTCGCCGCCTTCGAGACCGCACTCACCCTGCCCGGCGGTGCCGTACGCGTGGCACTCGACGACCCCGCCACCCCGACCGTCGCGTCCCCCGTCCTTGAGGAGAGTGCCCAGGTGCCCGAGCCCGCTGTCGCCGAACCGGGGCCGGACCCGCGCGTCGTCGCCGAGGACCTGCTGCGCGGTGTCCTCGCGGCCCACACGAAACTCGACCCCGCCACGCTCGACCCCGAGGTCCCGCTGGACCGGTACGGCATCGACTCCCTCCTCGTCGTCAAGCTCAACGTCGATCTGGAGGAGCGATTCGGGGAACTGTCCAAGACCCTCTTCTTCGAGTACGTCACCCTCGCCGAACTGGCCGAGTACTTTGCCGCCCACCACGCCCCCCGCCTCCGCGAACTCGCGGGCGGCGAGCGGCAGTCGCCGCCCGGCGACAGTGTCCGGGCCCGCCCTCCCGTGGTCGCCACCGCCACCGCGTACGACGACTTCGCGTCGGACGACTGGCCCGAGGACGCCGTCGCTGTCATCGGCCTCAGCGGCCGCTATCCGCAGGCCGCCGACCTCGACGCGTTCTGGGAGAACCTGGTGGCGGGCCGCGACTGCGTGACAGAGGTGCCGCCGGAGCGCTGGGACCACCGCCGGTACTTCCAGGAGGGCGACCCGGCCCCCGGCCGCGCCTACGCCAAGTGGGGCGGATTCCTTGACGACGTCGACCGGTTCGACCCGCTGTTCTTCGGTATCTCCCCGCGTGAGGCCGAGCTGATGGACCCGCAGGAACGGCTGTTCCTGCAGACCGCGTGGCACACCGTGGAGGACGCCGGATACCGGCCCGCCGAACTCGCAGGGCGGCCCGTCGGGGTCTTCGTCGGCGCCATGTACGCGGAGTACCAGCTGTACGGCGCCGACCGCGTCCGGCGCGGCGAGGGCCCCGTACCGGCCTCGCTGCACGCCTCCATCGCCAACCGGGTGTCGTACGTACTGAACCTGTCCGGGCCCAGCCTGGCTGTGGACACCATGTGCTCCTCCTCGCTCACCGCCCTGCACCTGGCCTGCCGGAGCCTGCGCGACGGAGAGAGCGAACTGGCGATCGCGGGCGGCGTCAACCTCTCCCTCCACCCGCACAAGTACGTCTATCTCAGCCAGGGCCGATTCGTGTCCACCGACGGCCGCTGCCGCTCCTTCGGGGACGGCGGCACCGGATACGTGCCCGGGGAGGGCGTCGGCGCGGTGCTGCTCAAGCCGCTGCGCCGGGCCGTCGCCGACGGCGACCACATCCACGGCGTCATCACCGGGGCCGCTGTGGGCCACGGAGGCCGTACGAACGGGTACACCGTTCCCAACCCCAACGCACAGCAGCGCGTCGTCGAACAGGCGCTGCGCCGGGCCCGGGTCTCGCCTCGCGACCTGGGCTTCGTCGAGGCGCACGGCACGGGCACCCCGCTCGGCGACCCGATCGAGATCACCGGACTGCGCAAGGCCTTCTCGACCGTCGAGCACGAGCACGGCCGCGGGGACGGCGACACCGGCGGACCCGTGACCCCGTACTGCCCCATCGGGTCGCTGAAGTCGAACATCGGCCACCTGGAGGCCGCCGCCGGCATCGCGGGCCTGACGAAGGTCCTGTTGCAGTTCCGGCACGGCCGGCTCGTCCCGTCCCTGCACTCCGAACGCCCCAACCCCAACATCGACTTCGCCCGCTCCCCGTTCCGGGTGCAGCGCGAACTCGCCGACTGGCCCCGGCCGGACGGCGCACCCCGCCGGGCCGGACTCAGCTCGTTCGGCGCCGGCGGCTCCAACGCCCACCTGGTGCTGGCCGAGGCACCGCCCGCCCCGGCCGCACCCGAGCCGCCCGCCGCCGGGCAGCGCACCCCGCGTCCGCTGCTGTACGTGCTGTCCGCACGGGACGAGGTGCGGCTGCGGGAGTACGCCGGACGCCTCGGCCGGTTCCTGCGCACCGCGCGGGTCGAACTTGCCGATGTCGCGCACACGCTCCGCGTCGGCCGCGATCCCATGGCCGAGCGGCTGGCCGTCGTCACCGACGACGGCGCGGCCTTCGCCGACGCCCTGACCGCCTTCGCCGAGGGCACCGCGGTACCGGACTGCCTGTGGCACCGCGACAGTGGGACGGATCTGCTTTCCGACGGCGGCGCGGAGACCGCTGTCGTGACCGAAGCCCGTCGGTGGGTGGGCGGGGCGGCCCTGGACATGGCCGTCTCCCTCGCACCGCTCGCCGACACCCGCGCGCCGCGCCGGGTGCCGCTCCCGGGATACCCCTTCGCCCGGGAGCGGTACTGGCTGGGCGGCGACCTCGCCGGGCCGACGGCCTCCACCGCCGGCGTGGCGCGCATCCATCCGCTCGTGCACACCAACGAGTCCACGCTCACCGAGACCCGGTTCCGCACCGGCCTGCGCCGCGACGACGACCTGCTCGCCGACCACGAGGTCGCCGGACGACGGCTGCTGGCCGGTACCGCCCTCCTGGAGATGGCCAGGGCGGCGGTCGAACAGGGCGCCGGCCAGGCCCCCGGACGGCTGCGCGACGTGATGTGGGGCCGGCCGGTCGACGTCGTCGACGGCACCCTCGACGTGTTCGTCGCCCTGCACGCCGGGGCCGCCACCGACGCCCACACCGTCACGTTCGAGGTGTTCAGCCGGGCGGACGACGGCGGACGGATCACCCACGTGCGCGGCGTCGCGGACGCCGGCGCGCCCGGCCCGGCCGGGCCGCCGGTCGACCTCGACGGGGTGCGCCGCCGCTGTGCGGCCTCGCGGCCCGGCCCCCAGGCCTACGCCGACTACCGGCGGGCGGGCTTCCACTACGGGCCCTCGTTCCAGGTGATGCGGGAGGTGCGGACCGGCCTCGACGAGGTCCTCGTCGAGGCCGCGCTGCCCGAACCACCCTCTGGGACAAGCGGGTTCACCCTTCATCCCGCCCTCCTCGACGGTCTGCTCAGGGCCGTGCACTGGATGAACCGGGGCACGGCTCCCGGCGCGGACGACCTGGTCGTCCCCTTCTCCCTCGGGGAGATCGAGATCCACGCGCCGCTGCCGCCGGTCTGCTTCGCCCACGCGGTGCCCGCGGCGGGGACCCGGTCCGCGACCGTCCAGCGGTTCGACGTGGTCGTCACCGACGAGCGGGGCGCCGTGGTGGTCCGCGTGCGCGACTTCGCGGGACGTGTGCTGACCGACACCCCGACGCCGGCGGCCCTTCCTTCGCCGGCCGCCTCCTTCGCCCCCGGCACCCCGTCCGACGCACACGAGGCGGGCGAAGCGCTGTTCTACGCCTTCGGCTGGGAGCCCAGGGCCATCCCGGCCGCGCCCGCCGCGCCCACGGCGCCGGGAGCCGACACCCTTCTGGTGCTGTCCTCGGACCCTGAGCCCGCACGGCTGTTCGCCCGCTCGGGACGCTGGTCCCGCGTGGTACGCGTACAGCCCGGCGAGCGCCTCCACACCGGCCCCGCTGCCGCAGACGGCTGCGGCACCTGGACCATCGACCCCCGGAACCCCGGCCACTACCGGCGCCTGCTGGCCCACCTGGCCGACAACGGCGTACGCCCCGCGCTGGACGTCGCCCACCTGTGGGACCTGACGGCCGAACTCCCGGACGCCGCAGCCGAGTTCACGACCGGCCTCTACTCCGTACTGCACCTGCTGCACGCGGCCCGCGACCACCACACCATCCTGCGGCTGCTGTACGCCCACACCGGGCTTCCGGAGCAGGAGGCCGTCGCCGGGCTGGCCCGAGCCGCCGAGAGCGGGCCGCCGCAACTGCGATTCCGTGCCGTTCGGTACGACGGCGGCGTGCCGTCGGCGGCGGAACTCGTCCGTACCGTCCCGGACGAACTGGCGGCCTGCGGCGCCGGGTCGAGGACCGCCGAGGTCCGCCGCACCGAGGACGGGCAGCGCCTGGAGCGCGTGGTGCGCCGGGCCGCGGCACCCGGGCCGGCGGCCGGCGCCGTCCCGTTGCGGGACCGGGGCGTCTATCTGATCACCGGCGGCAGCGGCGGCATCGGACTGGTCTTCGCCCGCCATCTCGCCGAGCGGTACCGGGCCCGGCTGGTCCTGCTGGCCCGCTCCCCGCTGGACGAGGCCGCCCGCGCCGAGACCGAGCGGCTCACCGCGCTGGGCGCCGAGGTGCTCGCGGTACGTGCCGACGTCACGGTGCCCGACGACGTCCGCAGGGCGCTGGCCGAGACCACTGCACGCTTCGGACGGCTCGACGGCGTCTTTCACGCCGCCGGAACCTACGACCCGACCCCGTTGCGCGACGCCGACCGCGACCGGTTCGAACGGGTCCTCGCCGCGAAGACCCGGGGCACCGAGAACCTCGACCGTCTCACCCGGGACGAACCGCTCGACCTGTTCGTGCTGTTCTCGTCGGTCTCCGGCCACCTCGGCGACTACGGCGCGGGCAGCTACGCCGCCGCCAACCGCTACCTGGACGCCTATGCCGAGCGGCGCGAGGAGTGGGTGCGACAGGGGCTGCGTCACGGCCGCACCCTGTCGCTGGCCTGGCCCCTGTGGACGGTCGGGGGAGTGGACGCCGCGCTGAGTCCGGCCGTGCTGAACCGTTACCGGGACGCCACCGGGATGCGTCCGGTCACCGCGGCCGAGGGACCCGGACTGTTCGAACGGGCCTGGGCGTACGCGTCGCCGGTGCTGCTGCCCGCGCTGGGCGAGGACGCGGCGGTGGACCGGGCGCTCGGCGTCCACAGCACGGACACCGACGTCACCACCCGCGTCGACGCCTCCGCCTCCGCCATCGCCGAGCCGCCGTCCGCTTCCATGGGTGCCGCCCCCGCCGACGGCCTGTTGCGCTCCCGTACGGCCGAGCACGTCCGCGCACGCCTCGCCGAGGTGCTGAAGCTGGCGCCGGCCCGGCTCGACAGCGGTACCCCGCTGGACGCGTACGGGCTCGACTCGGTGATGGTGATGGAGGCCAATACCCTGCTCGGCAGGGACTTCCCCGGCCTGCCAGG
The DNA here is from genome assembly GCF_033441795.1 of Streptomyces sp. ADMS. Classification (NCBI taxonomy): domain Bacteria; kingdom Bacillati; phylum Actinomycetota; class Actinomycetes; order Kitasatosporales; family Streptomycetaceae; genus Streptomyces; species Streptomyces sp. ADMS. The sequence continues at coordinate 14,616 of NZ_JAVFVX010000017.1, forward strand.
CACCCTCTTCTTCGAGTGCCGCACCGTGACGGAGGTCGCCGAGTTCCTCCTGCGGGAGCATCCGACGGACGTGACCCGACTGTTCGGCGAACCGCAACCGGCGCCGGCCGCTCCCGTATCTCCGCGGATCTCTTCCGCACCGGTGCCGACGGCCTCCGTCACCGCCGCCGCCCCGGACTCCGACGACGCCGTCGCGATCATCGGCATCAGCGGCCGCTACCCCAAGGCCCGTGACCTCGGGGAGTTCTGGGAGAACCTGCGGGCCGGGCGGGACTGTGTCACCGAGGTGCCCGCCGACCGGTGGGACGCCGACGCGCTGTTCGACCCGGACCGGACCGCGCCGGGCCGCAGTTACGGCCGCTGGGGCGGGTTCCTCGACGACGTCGATACCTTCGACTCGCTGTTCTTCCGGCTCTCGCCGGCCCAGGCGAAGGCGATGGACCCGCAGGAGCGGCTCTTCCTGGAGACCGCCTGGGCCACCCTGGAGGACGCCGGCTACCCGCTCGACGCGCTGCCCCGGCCGCGCTTCGGGGGCGAGGGACGTGATGTCGGTGTCTTCGTCGGAGTGATGTGGGGCGACTACGCCGTCCTGGCCGCCGAGGAGTCCTTCCGCGGCAACCACGTCACCGTCCCGGCGAACCGCTCGACCATCGCCAACCACGTGTCGTACTTCGGCGACTTCCGTGGCCCCAGCATGGTCGTGGACACCGCCTGCTCCTCCTCCCTGGTCGCCGTCCACCTGGCGTGCGAGAGCATCCTGAGGGGCGAGTGCGGCTACGCGCTCGCGGGCGGGGTGAACGTCGCCGTCCATCCGGACAAGTACGTACACCTCAGCCGGATGACCATGCTCTCCCAGGACGGCCGCTGCCGGTCGTTCGGCGACGGCGGCAGCGGCTACGTGCCCGGCGAGGGCGTCGGCGCGGTCCTGCTCAAGCGCCTGTCTCGGGCCGAGGCGGACGGCGACCGCATCCACGCCGTGATCAGGACGAGCGCCGTCAACCACGGCGGCGCCACGAGCGGACTGACCGTGCCCAACCCGCGTGCCCAGCAGGCGCTGATCGAGGAGGCGCTGCACCGGGCCGGCGTCGACGCCCGCGGCATCGGCTGTGTCGAGGCGCACGGCACCGGCACCGCGCTCGGCGACCCCATCGAACACACCGCGCTGGAACGGGCGTTCCGCACCCACACCCAGGATCGCGGATTCTGTTCCCTCGGCTCCGTGAAGTCGGCCATCGGCCACCTGGAGGGCGCCGCGGGCATCGCGGGGCTCACCAAGGCGGTCCTGCAACTGCGCCACGGTGAACTCGTACCGTCGCTGCACGCGCAGGACCTCAACCCGGTCATCGACTTCGCAGCCTCCCCCTTCCGGGTGCAGCACGAACTCGCCGACTGGCCCCGGCCGTTCGCCGAGCCGCGCCGGGCGGCGGTCAGCGCCTTCGGCGCCGGCGGCACCAACGCCCACGTCATCGTCGAGGAGTACACCGGCGTCCGGGAGGACGGGAACCCCGCCGACCCGGAGACGAAACGCCCCGAACTCCTCGCTCTCTCGGCCCGCACCGAGGACCGGCTGCGCGCCCACGCGGCCCGGCTCGCCGCTCATCTGCGCCGCGAACGCGACAAGGGCCGCGCCCCGGCCCTCGCCGATGTGGCCCACACCCTCCTCGCGGGCCGCGAGGCGATGACCGAACGGCTGGCCGCCACGGTGTACGGGCTCGACGACGCCCTCGACGTCCTGGACGCGTTCGCCCGTGGCGAGACCGGGGACCGTGCGATGCGGGGCCGTGCCGCCAGGGCGGATGTCTCCGTCAGCGACCTGCTCACCGGCCTGCCGGAGGGCCGCACCCTCGCCCTCGCCCTCGCCTCGGCGGGAGACCTGGACCGGCTCGGCAGGCTGTGGACCTCCGGCATGTCCCTGGACGCGGAGATCCTCCAGCACGTACGGCCCCACCCGGCCCGCCGGGTGTCCCTGCCGGCCTACCCCTTCGCCCCGGAAAGGCACTGGCTCACCCGCCGACCGGCCGCCGCGCCGCTCACCCCGGCCCTTTCGGACCCGCGCGGCGCCGAACGGACGGACCTGTCCTCCCCGGACGCCTCCCGCGACGCCCACCTGTGGTCCCTCGACCCCGCCGACCCGGTGCTGCGCGACCACGTCGTCCGGGGCTGGAGCATCCTGCCCGGCGTCGCCCACCTCGACCTCGTGCTCTCGGCGCTGCCAGACCGGCCGAGTGCCCTGCGGGACGTCCGCTGGCAGGCGCCGGTCACCGTGACCGGGGGTGCGACGACCGCCCTCGCGCTGCGCACGCAGGAGCACGACGGCGTCGTACGGTACGAGATCCGTGGCGGCGAACTCCTCTGCTCCCAGGGCGTCCTCGCCGATCCGCGGCCGTCCGCCGGTGGCACCGTGCGCGTCGACGCCGTACGCGAGCGCTGCCCGCGCACCCGGACCGGCAGCGACCTCTACGCGTCTCTCGACGGCGGAGGGCTGCGTTACGGCCCGTACTTCCGGCTGGTCGAACAGGTGTGGACCGGCGACGGCGAGGCGCTGGCCCGGCTCGCCCGGCCCGCCGCCGAGCACCTCTCGTCCCTCGCGCCGCACACCCTGCACCCGGGCCTCGCAGACGCCGCCCTGCACACGATCGGCGCGCTCCTCGGCCCCGACGACGGCGTACTGATGCCCTTCGCCGTCGAGGAGGTCCAGGTACTGCGCCCCGTCCCGGATGGGGGCTGGTCGCACGTGACCGCACTCGGCGGACACCGCTACGATGTCGCGCTGCTCGACGCGAGCGGGCGGGTCTGCGTGAGCTTCCACGACGTGGCCTGCCGGCCCGCGCCCGCGGGGGAGGCCCAACAGACCCTGGAACACGAGACGTTCACGTACCGGCCCCGGTGGGTACCCGCCCCGCCGACCGCCGAGCCTCTGCTCCCGGGCCGGGAGAGCGTCCTGATCGCCGCCCCCGAGTCGGCGCGCGAGCCGGCCCTGGCGCTCGCCCGGGAACATCTGCGCCGGGGCGACGAGGTACGCCACCTGTGGCGAGCGGCGGACGACGGCGGCGGGACCGATCCGTCGGCCCTCCCGGTCCCGGCAGGAGGCCTGGTGTACTTCCTCGCCGGCCACCACGAAGTACCCGAAGGCTCCGGGGGTGAGGCCCGCGCCGAGGTCGTCGCCCTGCACCGTCTGGTGCGTGGTCCGCTCGCGGACGGCGCCGGACCCGCCCGTCTCAAGATCGTCACCACCGACGTGCTGCCCCTCGGCGAGGACGAGCCGTCCCGGCCCTGGGCGGCCGGACTGTGGGGCTACTGCTCCGTCCTGGACAAGGAGTTCCCGGCGCTGCGCACGGCCTACGTGGACCTGCGCGGCGACGAGGCCGCCGGTGCGGCCGTCCGGATCGCGGCCGAACCCTTCGAGACCCGCGCCCGCGCGGTGTCGCTGCGCGGCGGAGTACGCCGCATCCTGCGTCTGGAGCCGGTCGAACCGCCCGCCCTGTCCGCCGCGGACGGCGCCGTCCGCTTCCGTGACCAGGGCGTGTACCTGATCCTCGGTGGCCTCGGCGCCATCGGTCTCGACACCGCCGAGCACCTGGCACGCATCCACCGGGCGAAGCTCGTCCTGCTCAGCCGTACGGCACCCGACGCGCGACGCGCGGCGCGCATCGCCGGCATCGAGCGGTCGGGCGGCGAGGTCCTGCACCTTGTGTGCGACGCGACGGACCCGGCGGCCCTCCTGAACGCCGTGGAGCTGACCAGGCGGAGGTTCGGCGCGCTGCACGGCGTCATCCACTCGGCGATGCTGCTCGGCGCCACCCCGGTGCGCGACCTCGATGACGACGCCCTGCACGCCGTCCTGGCCGCCAAGACCGACACCACCTGGAACCTGGTCCGCGCGGTGTGGGACGAGCCGCTCGACTTCCTGCTCCTGTACTCCTCCGGCACCGCCTACGCCGGCAACACCGGCCAGGCCGGCTACGCGGCAGGGTGTGCCGCCGCCGACGCTCTCGCCCGGCACCTGGACCGCACCGCGCTCTTCCCGGTCCGGGTCCTCGACTGGGGCTACTGGCACGACGGCGGGGACCCGGAGCGCCAGGAGGCGCTGCGCCGCCTCGTCGCGGCCGGCATCCGCCCGCTCGGCGCCGCCGAGGGCATGGCCACGGTGGAGCGCTTCCTCGCCTCCGGCCTGCCCCGGATCCTCGCCACGCGCGCCACCGAACCCGTCCTCGAAGCGCTGGGAGTCGACACCGCCGTACGGGTACGCCCGCAACCCGCCCTCGGGGCAACACCGTTGGCCACCGCGGCCGTGGCACCGCCGCCGGCCGGCGACGCGGACCCGGCACGCGTCGGCGAGCAGCTCGACGCCTCGCGGGCCCTGGACCGGCTGGGCAGGCTGCTGCTGCTCGGCGTGGTGCAGCGGGCGGGTCTGCTGCGCCGTACCGGTGACCGCCGTACCGTCGCCGAACTGCGCGCCGCACTCGGTGTGGTGGAGCGGCACGAGGGGCTGTTCGGTGTGCTGCCGGACCTGTTGGCCGAGGCCGGATACGTCCGCCGGGAGCGCGACGAGATCGTGGCCCTGCCCCCGGTGGAGGGCGAGGAGGCCCGCCGGGCCCTGGCCGATCCCGCCGTCGCGCGTGCTCTGCTGCCTGCCGGGACACCGTGGACCGGCCCGGTCGCCGACCTGCTGCTGCGCTGCGTCCGGGAACTGCCCGGCGTACTGGCCGGGACGACCGAGGCGACCGAGGTGCTCTTCCCCGGCGGCTCCCTGGACGCCGTGACCGCCGTCTACCGGGGCAACGCCCTCACCGACCGGGTCGTCGAGGACCTGGCCGCCACGGTCGCCCGGTACGTCGGGCAGAGGCTCGCCCAGGACCCCGGGGCCCGGATCCGTGTCCTGGAGGTCGGCGCCGGTACCGGGAGCACGAGCGGCGCGGTACTGGCGGCGCTCGCGCCGCACGCCGGGCGTGTTCAGTACACGTACACCGACATCTCCGCCGGATTCGTCCGGCACGGGCACCAACTCTTCAACGCCGCCCACCCGTTCGCCGAGTTCCGGGTCCTCGACATCGAGGGCGACCTGGCTGCCCAGGGGTTCGAGCCCGGCTCGTACGACATCGTGCTCGGCACGAACGTCTTCCACGCGACCCGGCGCATCCACAGAACCCTGGAACGGGTCAAGCTCCTGCTCGGGACGGGCGGCCTGCTGCTCGCGGGGGAAGGCACCCGGGCGGACCACACGATGACCCTTGTCTTCGGCCTGACCGACGGCTGGTGGGCCTTCGAGGACCCCGAGCACCGCATTCCCGGCACCCCGCTGCTCAGCGAACGCTCATGGCGGGACGTGCTGCACGACACCGGGTTCGGGCCGGTGGCCACTCACGGGCTCCCCCGGGACGGGGAGGCCGCGCAGAGCCTGATCGTGGCGGTGAGCGACGGGCTGGTCGTCCGGCCAGTGGTTCAGCAAGTGGTTCAGCCAGTCGTCCACTCGGCCGCCGCGCCGAATGCCGACACCCCGGCCGGCCCGTCGGTCCCGGCGGAGCACGGGCAGCCGGGTACGCCCCGGCCCGCCGAGGATCGCTACCAAGCCGCCGAGGAACTGCTCCGGCGCGTCTTCGGCCAGGTCCTGGAGATGGCACCCGACCGGTTCGACCCGGAGGCGACCTTCGAGACGTACGGCATCGACTCGCTGGTGGTGCTCCAGCTCAACAAGGCGCTGGAGCCGTACGTGGGCCGGGTCCCGGCGACCCTGCTGTTCGAGTGGATCACCATCGGGCAGCTGGCCCACTGGCTGGTCGCCGAACACCCGGACGCCCTGGACCGGGCGGCCCCCGGGACACGGACCGTTCCCCCGGTCCGGACCGCCGCGCCGCCACCACCCGCGCCACCACCACCCGCGCCGGGCACCCTCGCGACGACGGAGCTGGAACAGATGGTCGACGCGATGTCCGACGCCCAGGTCGACGACCTGCTGCGGCTGTTGGCCACCGACGGTGACGCGACGGACGGACGGGCGGTGACCAGGTGACGGAAGGAACCAGCGGGTCCGAGCGGCCCGGCACGGCGGACCACGGCGACACGGCGCGAGCCGGACGGTACACGGCAGGCGGGAACGCGGAAATGGCAGGCACGGACATGGGGACGAACGACAAGCGCACGGCACTGCTGCGCCTCCTGCGGGACGCCCAGGCCGCCGGCCCCAAGGCGCCCGAGGCGCCCGAGGGGATCGCCGTCATCGGGCTGGCCGGCCGCTACCCGCGGTCCGCCACCCCCGACGAACTGTGGACCCGCGTACGGGACGGCGAGAACTGCGTCACCGAGTTCACTCCCGGGCACGGCCGCGGAGAGCCCGGGACACAGGCGCGCGGGACGTCCGACAGCGACGGGGGCCCGGCGGCGCGTCGTTGGTGGGCCGGGCTCATCGACGACGCCGACGCCTTCGACCCGCTGTTCTTCGGTATCGCGCCCGTCGACGCCGAGAACATGGACCCCCAGGAGCGCGTCTTCCTGGAGACCGTCTGGGCCACGCTGGAGGACGCCGGATACCCGCCCCGGCGACTCGCCCGCGAAAACAACCCCGTGGGCGTCTTCGTCGGCGTGATGAACAGCGACTACGAGTGGATGGGCGGCCATGCCAACGCTCTCGGCGCGACCAACAGCGCCCGCTCCAGCCACTGGTCGATCGCCAACCGGGTCTCCTACGTCCTGGACCTGACCGGCCCCAGCCTCACCGTCAACACGGCGTGCGCCGCGTCCCTCACCGCCATCCATCTGGCCTGCGAGAGCCTGCGCGCCGGCGAGTGCACGACCGCCGTCGCCGGCGGCGTCAACCTGATCCTGCACACCTCGCACCTGCGCACCCTCGCAGACAACGGCATGACCTCCCCCGGAGACGTCCTGCGCAGCTTCGGCAAGGGCGCCGACGGCTTCGTCGACGGCGAGGGAACCGGCGCCGTCCTGCTCAAGCCGCTCGCGCGGGCGGTGGCCGACGGCGACCGCGTCCACGGCGTCATCCGGGCCTCCGCCGTCAACGCGGGCGGCAAGACAGGCGGTTACACCGTGCCCAGCCCGCGCGCCCAGGCCGAGGTGATCCGGGCCTGCCTGCGCCGGGCCGGGATCGACCCGCGCACCATCGGCTTTGTCGAGGCCCACGGCACCGGTACGCCGCTGGGCGACCCGATCGAGATGTCCGGGCTGGCCGAGGCATTCCGCGAACGGATCGACGCCGGGCTGGTGCGAGGCGTGGAGCGCTGCGCGGTGGGCTCGGTCAAGTCGAACATCGGGCACCTCGAATCCGCGGCCGGCATCGCGGGCCTGACGAAGGTGCTCATGCAGTTCCGGCACGGGACCATCGCGCCCTCCCTGCACTCGGCCGAGCTGAACCCGGCCATCGACCTCACCGGCACGCCCTTCCATATCCCCCAGGAGGCGCTGCCCTGGCCCCGGGCGATCGCCGAACACACCGACGGCAGGCGGGAGGAGCTGCCCCGCCGGGCCGGTGTCAGCTCCTTCGGCGGGGGCGGCGCCAACGCGCACCTCATCGTGGAGGAGTACCGAACCGCCGCCGCGCCGCGTGTTGCCACCGGCCGCCCCGAACTCGTCGTCGTGTCCGCGCGCGACGAGGAACGCCTGCGCGCGTCCACCGCCCGGCTGGCGGCGTTCCTGGAGCCCTCCACGGCCGTGCCCTTCCCGTCCGGCACCGTGGCCGCCGTGCCTGTCGAGGCCGAAGCGGACGTTCTGCGCCTCGCCGCCGAGGTCGTCCAGGCCGACGCCGTCGACCTCGACGTTTTGACACCGCTGGGGGAGTACGGCTTCGGTGCCGCCGAACTGGCGCTGCTCGGCAAGAAGATCGACGCTGCCTTCGGCGTACGTCCGAGTGGGGAGACCCTGGTCGGCAGTGCCACCGTACGGGCGCTCGCTCTGCGGTCGGCCGGCCCGACGGCGGACCGGGACGCCGCCCGACCCCTCGCGCTCTCCGACGTCGCGCACACCCTGCAGACCGGGCGTGAGCCGATGGAGGCCCGGCTGGCCTTCGTGGCCACCGACCTGGCCCAGACCCGCGCCGTCCTGCGCGCGTACGCCGCCGACGGCTCGGCAACCGGCGTCAGCACCGGTCGCGCGCCCACCCGTCCCACCGCCGAGGACCGGGACCGCGTGGCCGTCGCCCTGCGGGAAGGGGACCTGGAGGCGGTGGCACGCTGCTGGACGCGCGGCGCCGATGTGGACTGGGGACAGCTGCGGGGCGAGTCGCCGGACGCGGGGGCGGTGCGGCGGGTCGGGCTGCCTGCGTATCCGTTCGCACGCAAGCGGTACTGGCTGCCCGAGCCTCCGGCGCAGGCGGCCGAAACGGGCGCGTTGCCGGCCGCCGGTGCGGCGGGGGAGCCGGCTTCGGGGTCGGCTGTGGGTGCGGCGCAGGGCATGACGGGCGTGGGTTCCGTGTCGGTCGGCCCGGGGGCCGTCTCGGGTACGTCGCCAGTGATTGCCGACGCCGTCGTGGAGCCGGCCGCCGAGCGAACTACCTTGGAAGCGCGGGCTGTTGCCGCTGTCGTGCCGGTCGGCGTGGACGCCCGGCCGGTGTTCGCCGGCCTGGGAGCCGGCCCTGCCCCGGCCGTGTCTTCTGCTACCCCGTCGGCCGTCGCGCGGACCGCGTCCGCCCTTTCGGACAATCTTGCCGCCGCCCCGTCGCCGCAGGCCCCGTCCGCCGTACCGCCGCCGGGCATGGTCTGCCACCGCCCCACCTGGGTATCGGAGCCGGAACCCATGGCCGGGGCCCCGGTCGGCCGACGCCTGCGGGTGGTGGTGCTGAGCACCGCCGACGCGGGCCGTCTCGCCGACGGCCTCGTCCGGCACCATCGGCACGACGACGTCCGCACGGTCGACCTGGACCGCGACGACCTGCCACGGGCCCTGGCCGAGGCCGGCCCGGCGGACCGGGTCTACCACCTCGGAGGTGTCCGAGCGGATGGAAGTGGGGTTGGCAACAGCAGTGGTACGGGGGAGGGGCGGTCCGGCGGGCCCGGTTCGCTCGACGACAGTCTCCGCCGTGGTGTGCTCGCCCTCTTCCAAGTCGCCCGGCAGCTGCCCCGCGCCGAGCGGCCGACCCAGCTGACCGTCGTCACCAACGACGCCGTCGCGGCCTTCGGCGGGCCGGTCGCCAACCCGTTCGCCGCCGGGCTGCACGGGTTGGCCCGGGTGCTGCCGAAGGAGCGGGCCGACATCAGGGCCGTATGCCTGGACTTCGCCCGGCAGGAGACGGCCGACGATCCGTCCGCCTGGGACGCCCTGGCAGTCGCCGTGGCCGCCGAGCCGTGCGACGCGTCCGGCCGTACCGTGCTGCTGCGCGGCGGCGGACGCTACACCCTCGCGCTCCAGCCCGTGGAGCTGCCCGCGCCCGAGCGGCCCTCGTTCCGTGAACGTGGCGTCTACGTGATCGTCGGTGGCAGCGGCGGCATCGGTCGTGAACTCACCGCGCACCTGGCCGAGTCGTACCGGGCCCGCGTCGTGTGGATCGGCCGTGGCGAGCTCACCGCCGAGCAGCGGGAGTGGGCCGAGCGCGCGGAGCGGCTCGGCGGCGAGGTGCTGTACCTGCGTGCCGACTGCGCCGACGTCGCCCAGCTGCGGCAGGCCGCCGCCGAGGTGACGGCCCGCTTCGGCACGGTCCACGGAGTGATCCACTCGGCGATGACCTTCGCCCCCGGCTCCCTGGCCACCCTGAACGAACGGGACTTCCGGGCCGCGCTCGCCGTCAAGGCCGACGGCAGCGTGGCCCTCGACGCGGTCTTCGGCGACGAACCCCTCGACTTCCTCGCGTTCTTCTCCTCGGTGGGCGCCTTCGCCGGTACGACGTCCAACGGCGCCTACAGCTGCGCCGCCGCCCTCCAGGACGCCTACGCCCTCCACCTGGGCCACCGGCGCCCGTACCCCGTCCGGGTCGTCAACTGGGGCTACTGGGGCGGGGTCGGCTCCGGTGCCCGGCCAGGCCTGAAGGAGACCTTCCAGGGCCTGGGTATCGGCGAACTCTCCGTCGCCGAAGGACTCGGAGCCGTGCACCGGGTGCTCGGCAACCGGCTGCCGCAGGTGATACCGGTCAACGCCCGCGACTTCGCCCTCGCCGCCCTCGGTACGCGCGCCGCGGCGCCCGCCGAGCTGGTCGCCGGCGGGGGCGCGCCCTCCTTGCGGGACACCGCCGACGTGCTGCGCCACATCCGCACCGACGGCGCCGCCGAGGTGGACCACGTGCTGACCGGGCACCGGCGCCTCGCCGAACTGTGCCGTCCCGCCATGCTCGGTGTCTTCCGCCGCATGGGGGTGCTCCGTGCCCCGGGCGACAGCCACGACCGGGCCACGCTGCCGGAACGGCTGGGCATCCAGCCGAAGTACCGGCGCCTGCACGAGGCGCTCCTCAACATCCTGCTGCACGCCGGATACGTCGAGTTCGACGACGGTCTTGTACGGCTGCTGCCGGGCGCCCCGCCAGAGGGGCCCGACCCGGACCGGGCGGAGGCGGAACGGGAGGCGGAGTTCGACCGTATCGCCGCCGACCACCCCGGCCTGGCCGCCACGGTGACCCTGACCCGGCTGTTCCTGCGCTCCTACCCGGAGATCCTGCGCGGTGAGACCCGGGCCACGGAGATCATGTTCCCGGGTTCGTCGCTGACGCTGGTCGAGGGCTTCTACAAGGCCAACGCGCTGAGTGACTCATTCAACGAGCTGGTCCGCGACGCGGTGAAGGCCCATCTCAACCGCAGGGTAAGGGAGTTGGCGCCCGGTGAGCGGCTGCGCCTCGTCGAACTCGGTGCGGGCACCGGGGCCACGACCGATCGGGTGCTGCCTGTGCTCGCGCCCTACGCCGACCGGGTCACGTACTACTACACCGACATCTCACCGCGGTTCCTCGAACTCGCCGAAGAACGCCTCGCCCCCACCTACGGCACCCCCGGCTTCGTGGAGTACAAGGTCCTCGATCTCGAACGCTCCATCGAGGAACAGGGATTCATCGCGGGCGGCCACGACCTGGTGCTCGCCACCAACGTCGTCCACGCCACCGGCGACCTGCGCGCCTCGCTCAGCAAGGCCAAGTCCCTGCTGCGCCCGCACGGCTGGCTGGTGCTCAACGAACTCACCGAGGTGTGGGACCACACCACGGTCGTGGGCGGGCTGCTCGACGGCTGGTGGCTGTTCGACGATGAGCAACTCCGCATGCCCGACTCGCCGTTGGCCACCGCGGCGACCTGGCGGCGGCTGCTGGGGGAGGAGGGCTTCGGAGACGCCGTGGTGGCCGGCGGTACCGGCCCCGACGGCCACACGCGCGGCCAGCACGTGATCGTGGGGGAGAGTGACGGCCTGCGCCCCGCCATCCCCCGCCCGGCCTCGGCGCCTGCTGCGGAGCCGGTCCCGGCCACCGCGGAGTCACCGGCCGGCCCCGCCTCCCCGGAGCTGCTCGGCACCCTCACGACCCTCGTCGCACGGGCACTGAAGCTCGACGACGAACTCGACCCCGACCGCGAACTGGCCGCCTACGGCTTCGACTCGCTCACCGGCATGAAGATCGTCTCCGCCATCGTCGAGGAATTCGGCGTGACGGTCTCGCTGGGCGACTTCTACGATCACCCCACGCTCCGCGAACTGGCCCGCCACTACGAGGAACAGGACGTCCTCGGCCTCAAGGCGGAGCCAACTCCGGCGAAAACGGCGGTGGCGGCGGCCGAGGTCCCGCCGGCGACTGGCGGGACCTCGGCCGCGTACGCCGTCCATCCCGTTCCCGCTCCTGCGTACGCCACCCTGCCCACGCCCGCTTCCACCCCCGTGGTGCCGCCTCGCCCTCGCACCCTCCGGCCCGCCCCAGCCGTTCCGCTGCCGCCCGTGGACCATCCGCTCTCCGAGGGGCAGCGCGCCCTCTGGGTCATCGAGCGCACCGCGCCGGGCACCTACTCCTACAACCTGCCACTGGCCTTCCGGCTGGACCCGGACGCCGATGTCGCCGCCCTGCACGAGGCGTTGCAGCACATCGTCGACCGGCACGACAGCCTGCGCTCCACGATCCGTTCCACCGTCGACGGGCCGGTGCGCACCGTCGCCTCCTGGCAGGAACTGCACTTCCAGCAGCGCTACTTGGCCGTCGCCGACGAGGAAGCCGTACGGCAGCGGATCGTCGAGGAGGCCCGCCGCCCCTTTGACCTGGAACACGGTCCGCTCCTGCGGGTGACCCTTTTCACGACGGCCGACGGTGACCAGACACTCCTGCTCCTCTTCCACCACATCGTCTTCGACGGGGTGTCCATCGCCGCGTTCCTGCGCGAACTCACCGCCGGATACCGGTCGGTGCGCGCCGGAGTCGACACCCGCTCGGCGACGTCCGCCGCCACCTTCGCCGAATTCACCGAATGGCAGCGGAAGTTGCTCACCGGAGCGGAGGGTGAACGGCTGCGCACCTACTGGCTGCGCCGGCTGGCCACGCCCGCCGAGCCGCTCGCACTGCCCTACGACCGGCCGCGACCGGATGCCCCCGGCCACCGGGGGGCCGCCGTCGAGGGCCGGATCGACGCTCAACTCGCATGCCGAGTACGGGAGTTCGCCGCCCGGCAGCGCATCTCACCGTTCACAGTGCTGCTCTCCGGGTTCTTCACCCTGCTGCACCGCTACACCGGGCAGAGCGACATCCGCGTCGGCACCCCGGCGGCCGGCCGGCCGACGGCCCGGTTCGACGACACCCTCGGCTACTTCATGAACATGGTCGTCCTCCAGGCCGACGTCGACCCCGACCGCGGCTTCGACGCGCTCGCCGGGCAGCTGCACCGCACGGTCCTGGAAGCCCTGGAACACTCCCACTACCCGCTGCTCACGCTCGCCGAGGAGCTGCGCCGGGCGGGCCGCACGGACACCGCCGAACTGTTCCGCACCGCCTTCTACTTCCAGAACTGGGTGGAACCCGGCGACCAGGACCCCGTACGGGACGTCTTCCCCGGCGTCCACCAGGAGGGCGAGTTCGATCTCACCCTGGAGGTGATCGAGGGCGAGGACGCCTGCGGCCTCACCCTCAAGTACGACCCCGACATCTTCGACGAGGACACCGTACGGCGGCTGTGCGCCCACTATCTCCGGCTCCTGGAAGCCGAGTTGGCGCAGCCCGGGCATGCCCTGGCCCAGCTGCCCCTGCTCACGGACGACGAGCGGCGCGGGCTGGCGGAGAGGTGGCGGCAGGCCCGCCGGGACTACCCGCGCGAACGCACCCTGACCGACCTGATCGATGAACAGGCGGCGCGCACCCCCGACGCCACCGCTGTCACCTGCGCGAACGAGGCGCTCACCTATGGTGAGTTGACGGCGCGTGTCGATCAACTCGCCGCGCACCTGCGGGAACGCGGGGCGGCGCCCGGCAAGGCGGTCGGCGTCCTTGTGGACCGCTCCCCCCAGCTCCTCGTCGCCCTGCTGGCGGTGCTGAAGTCGGGCGCCTGCTACGTGCCGCTCGACCCCACGTATCCCGCGGACCGGCTCCAGTACATGGCCGAGGACGCGCACCTGCACCTGATCGCGACGACCACGACCGCCGAGGCCGCGCTCGCCGACATCCCCGTACCTCGCGTACGCCTCGACCGGCTTGACCTGGGCCGGGGCGCCGTCGGCGGCGGGCTGCCCAGCGCCGCCTCGCCGGAGGACACCGCGTACGTCATCTACACCTCGGGCTCCACCGGACGGCCCAAGGGGGTCGCGGTGCCGCACCGCGCCCTCGTCAACTTCCTCACCTCGATGCGCCACGAGCCCGGCTTCGGCCCCGGCGACACCCTGCTCGCCCTGACCACCGTCTGCTTCGACATCGCCGGCCTGGAGCTGTACCTGCCCCTGATCGCGGGCGGCCGGGTGAACATCGCGCCCGACGGGACCGCCAAGGACGGTATACGGCTGCGGCGGTACCTGGAGGAGAGCGGCGCCACCGTCGTCCAGGCGACCCCGACCACCTGGAAGATGCTGTTCGCCGCGGGCTGGGAGGGCGACCCGGCGCTGACGGTGCTGTGCGGCGGCGAAGCCGTCGACCAGGACACCGCGGACGTCCTCGCCACCCGTACCCGCGCCGCCTGGAACCTCTACGGCCCGACCGAGACGACCATCTGGTCCGCGGTCGGCCGACTGCGGGCCGGAGACCCCGTGACCCTCGGCGGCCCCGTGGCCAACACCCAGCTGCTGGTCCTCGACGCGCGTCGCCGCCTTCTACCGGCCGGCGTACCGGGCGAGCTGTACATCGGCGGCGACGGTCTGGCCGAGGGCTACTTCGGCCGCCCCGAGCTGACCGGCGAACGCTTCGTGCCCAACCCGTACGACACCTCTCTCTCCGCCCGCCTGTACCGCACCGGGGACCTGGTCCGGGCCCTGCCGGACGGCCGCCTCGAATACCTCGGGCGCGAGGACGCCCAGGTGAAGATCCGCGGTCACCGCGTCGAACCCGGCGAGGCCGAGGCCGCGCTGCGGCGGCTGCCCCGGGTCGCGGAGGCCGTCGTGGTGCCGGCGCGGGCGGCGGGCGGTACCGGCCTGATGCTGCGCGGCTTCTACACGCTGACGGACGGCGACCCCGCCGCCGCGCTCGACGCCGGGCCGCTGAGCGACTGGCTGCCCGAATACCTGGTCCCGGACGTCCTGGTACCACTGGTGGCCTTCCCCCAGACCCTCAACGGCAAGATCGACCGCGGCTGCCTCGGCACGACACCCCTGGAAGACCTCCGTACACGATTCGGAACGCCGGACCCGGCGCCCGGGCCGACCACCGCGCCGGACGCGGCCCGGTCGGCCTCCGGTGCCCCCGACGGCAGCGTGGCGGCCTGCCTCACGGAGGAACTGATCCAGCTGGTCGCGGAGGTCGCCGAGGTGGCGCGGGACCGGGTGGCCCGGGACCGTCCGCTGGGTGAACTCGGCCTGAACTCCGTCGGGTTCACGACACTCAGCACCCGCCTGGGCGCGGCCCTGGGCATCGAGATCTACCCAACGGCCTTCTACCGGTACCCCACCCCCAGGGCGATGACCGCCCACCTGACACAGACCCACCCGGAGATCCTCCGGACGCGCTACGGCACGTCGGCCGTGCGGACCGGGGCGAGCGACTCTCCGGGGGACGGGACGTGGGCTGGGGCGGAGGCGTCGGCGGGGCGTGCGGGGTCGTCGTGGGCCGGTCCGGCCGCGACCGGACGGACCGCCCCCCTCACGACCCACCCGGCCGCACTCTCCGCCGGGACGGCAGCCCCCCGCGCCGCTCCAGGTGCCGTTGCCGTGATCGGCATGGCGGGCAGGCTGCCGGGGTCGTCCGATCTGGCGACCTTCTGGGAGCACCTGGCCGCCGGGCGTGATCTGGTCGAGGAGATTCCGGCCGACCGGTGGGACTGGCGCGCCCTCCAGGGCGATCCGCGCGAGGGTGAGTTCTCACGTTCCCGCTGGGGCGGCTTCACCCCGGACGTCGACCGTTTCGACGCGGCCTTCTTCGGGATCTCGCCGCGCGAGGCGGAGTTGATGGACCCGCAGCAGCGGCTGCTGCTCGAAGTGGTGTGGACGGCCCTGGAGGACGCCGGGCTGCGTCCCTCGGAGCTGGCCGGCCGCCGGGTCGGGGTCTTCGTGGGTGTCACCAACTCCGACTACCTGCAAGTACAGCGCGCCGCCGGGCGCGGTACCGACCCGCACACGATCACCGGTGCAGCCCACTCGGTGATCCCCAACCGGGTCTCCTACCTCCTCGACCTGCGCGGTCCGAGCATCGCCGTGGACACCGCCTGCTCCAGCTCCCTCACCGCGATCCAGCAGGCGACCGCCGCGCTGCACGACGGCAGTTGCGAACTGGCGATCGCCGGCGCGGTGAGTCTGATCCTCGACCCGTCGCTGTACGTCGCCCTCAGCAAGAACGAGATGCTCAGCGAGGACGGCCGCTGCCGTGCCTTCGACAGCCGCGCGAGTGGCTACGTGCGCGGCGAGGGCGTCGGCGCGGTCGTCCTGAAGGACCTGGCCGTCGCCGAGCGCGACGGTGACCCCGTGCACGCGGTGATCCGGGGCGTGGCCGTCAACCACAACGGCCGCACCAACTCGCTCACCGCACCCGGCCCCGACGCCCAGGCCGACGTCATCGTCCGCGCCCACCGCGCGGCGGGCACCGATCCGGCCACCGTCGGCTACGTCGAGGCGCACGGCACGGGCACACCGCTGGGCGACCCCATCGAGGTCACCGGCCTCAAGTCGGCGTTCGCCCGGCTGTACGAGGAGGCGGGCCGCCCGCTGCCGGACAGGCCGACGTGCGGGATCGGGTCGGTGAAGAGCAACATCGGCCACCTGGAGGCCACCGCGGGCCTGGCCGGGCTGTTCAAGGTGGTCCTCGCCCTGCAGCACGGGACAGTGCCGGCCAGCCTGCACGTCGTGGAACAGAATCCCTATCTGGACCTGGACGGCAGCCCGTTCAGGGTGGTGACGGAGGCCGCCCCCTGGGAACGCCCGTACGACGACCGGGGTGAGCCGCTGCCGCGCCGGGCGGGTCTGAGCTCCTTCGGGTTCGGCGGGGCCGGTGCCCACCTGGTCCTGGAGGAAGCCCCCTGCCGGGACTTCGTCGACGGCAGGGAAGCGGACGGCAGTAGTCCGGTCCTGCTGGTGCTGTCGGCCCGCACCCGCTCCGCCCTGAACGCCTGCGCCACCCGCCTCGCCGCCCTGCTCCGACAGGACCCCGACACGGCCTCCGAGGCGGAGCCGCCCGGGCTGGCCGACATCGCCTACACCCTCCAGCTGGGCCGCGAGCCCATGGAAGAACGGCTGGCGTTGGTCGCCGAGGACCGGGAGACCGCCGCCCGGTTGCTGCGGGTGTTCGCCGACGGTGACGCGCAGCCGGTGCCCGGCCTCGTCCACGGCCGGATCGGCGGCGGTCGTCCGCAGGACCGGTCCCGGTCCCGGGGCGCGACCTGGCAGCGGTACGTCGAGACGGTCGTCGCCGAGCGGGATCTGGACACCCTGGCCGAACTCTGGACCGGCGGCGAGCAGATCGACTGGCGGCTGCTCCACGAGGGTGCCGAACGGCGCCGGGTGCGGATTCCCACGTACCCCTTCGCACGTGTCAGGCACTGGATCTCCGCGTCCGAGAGCATGAGCGGGAGCGCGACCGGGCAGGGGGCTGCTGCTGCCGGGCCGCACCCGCTGCTCGACGCCAACGTCTCGACCTTCGGCCACCAGGAGTTCGTCAAGCGGCTCACGGGGCGCGAGTTCTACCTGCGCGATCACATCGTCGGCGGCACCCCGGTGCTGCCCGGCGTGGTCCTGGTGGAGATGGCTCGCGCGGCGGGCCGGCTCTCCCGGACGGACGGCGCGCCGCTCAGCCGTATCGAGGAACTGTCGTGGGCGGCCCCCATTGTCGTCACCGGCGAAGCGGGTGTCACCCTGCGCATCCGGCTCGTCCCGCAGCCGGACCGCCCCGACCGGGCCGGCTTCGAGATCCTCACCTCCGGCGACGACAGCCACGTCGAACAGCTGCACGCCCGCGGAGTCCTGGTCGCCGCCCCGCCGACGCCCGGGGAACGGCTGGACCCGGCGGCCGTCCGGGCGCGCTGCCCGCGCGAGGCGTCCGGCGCCGAGTGCTACCGCGACTTCATGGAACTGGGCTTCGGCTACGGGCCCTCCTTCCAGGTGGTGCAGCACATGGCGGTGGGCACCACGGAGGCCATTGCCCTGCTCCGGCTCCCGGCCCACCTGCGCGCCGAGGCCGACGAGTACGGCGTTCACCCCGCGCTCTTCGACGCCGCCCTGCAGACCGCGGGCAGCATCCTCACCGGGCCGGTCACCACCGGACAGCCCGCCTATCTGCCGTACTCGGTGGGCGCCGCCGAACTCGTCGCCGAGCACCTCCCGGAGACGTGCCACGCCTACGCCCGCCGTACGGATGACGGTGCCGCCGCCGGGATCCGGACGTTCGATGTCCTGCTGCTGGCCGAGGACGGGACCACGGTGGCCCGTATCGAACGGTTCACCCTCCGCGCCGTCCCCACCACGGCCACGAGTGCGGAGCCGCTCTGCTTCGAACCGTACTGGCAGCCCGCCGAGTCCCCCGGTTCGCCGCCGCGCGTCACCGGGGGAGACGGCGGACACCTGGTGCTCCTCGACGGCAACGGCGACCGCGACGCGGCGGGACGGGATCTCGCCGCCGCGCTCGCCGAGTCGACCGGTGCCGTGGTGACCCGGGTGGACCTGACCGCCCGGCCCGACCTCGCCCAGCTGGTGGACACAGTGGTGGAGCGCGGCCCGCAACCCGTGCGGATCGTCCATGTCCCCGCCCGGGACGGCGAGTTGGAGCAGCTTCTCGACAGCGGCTTCCACACCGCGCTGGCCTTCTGCCGGGCCTGGATCGCCCGCCGCGCGGGCCGCGCCCGCTATCTGTACGTCCACCCCGAGGGCACGCCGGCCCACGCGGCGATGAGCGGCTTCGCCCGCGCGGTACGCGCCGAACACCCCGGCCTGGCACTGACCGCCCTGGCCCACCCGGCCTCGGCCGACCTGCCTCGGCTGATCGCCGCCGAGCTGGCCGCCGACGACGCCCCCGCCGCCGTACGCACCGAAGGCGACCTTCTGCACCGGTCCGTGCCCGCCTGGCGGTCGCTGACCCTGCCGCCCGCGCCTGTCCCCTCGCCGTTCGCCGCGCCCGGCGCGCACCTGATCACCGGGGGGACGGGCGCTGTCGGTCTGCACCTGGCCGAGCGGCTGGCGGGTGAGGGAGCCGGCATCGTCCTCGTCTCGCGCTCCGAGCCTTCCTCTGAAGTGCGCTCCCGAATTGGGCAGTTGACGGACGGCGGCGCGCGCATCATGCACGTACGCGCCGATGTGACGTCCCGTCAGGACGTGGCCGAGGTAGTGCGTGTGGCCCGGGAGCGGTTCGGCCGGGTGGCCGGCGTGCTCCACGCGGCCGGTGAGCTGCGCGACGGGTTCGTGCTGCGCAAGGACCACGCCGACGCCGAGGCGGTGCTCGCGCCGAAGGTACGGGGCGCCTACCTGCTTGACGAGGCGACACGGGGCGAGCCGTTGGAGTACTTCGTACTCTTCTCCTCGACCGCCGCCGTCCTCGCCAGCGCCGGACAGAGCGACTACGCCTTCGCCAACGCCCACCTCGACCACTTCGCCGAACGGCGTGAACAACTGCGCCGCAAGGGCGAGTCGACCGGCCGTACCCTCTCCGTGAACTGGCCGCTGTGGCGCGACGGCGGCATGGCCATGGACGCCGCGACGCAGGAGGCCATGCGCCGCGAACTGGGCTTCCGCCCGCTCCCCGCCGACCTGGCCCTGACCGCCCTGGAACGCGCCCTCGCGACCGACGCGCCCCGCCTGCTGCTGGCCACCGGCGACGCCACCGTGATCGCCCGCGCCCTGCGGACCGGCGGTGTACCGGACGCCGTGGAACCGGTCCACGGGACCGCCGCCGTCAGCCCGGTGGCCGGTGCCGGTGACGACTTCCGGCCCCGTATGGAGCGCCACCTCGTGGAACTCCTCGCCGCGGAACTGAGGATGCCCGCCGCCGACATCGCCCTGGACGAGCCGTTCGACCGCTACGGCATCGACTCGCTGATGGTGATGGGCCTGACGCGTTCCCTGGAGGAGTCCTTCGGGACCCTGTCCAAGACGCTGTTCTTCGAGTACTTCGACGTGGCCGAACTGGCTGGCCACTTCCTGACCGAACACGCCGACCGGCTCCCGGAGGTCCTGGGTGCCGGCGAGCAGACACCGACCGTAGAGCTTCTACCTCCAAAGGCGCCGCCGATTCCCGTACAGGAAACGGAAGTCGAGCCGCCCAACCGTCAGCCCAACCGTCAGTCCACCCGGAAGGCCGCCCGGCACGACGACGACATCGTGATCGTCGGAGTCAGCGGCCGCTATCCGCAGGCCGACGACCTGCGGGAGTTCTGGCAGAACCTGCGCTCGGGCCGCGACTGTGTCGAGGAGATCCCCAGGAAGCGCTGGGACCACTCCCTCTACTACGACCCGGACCGGAGCAACTCCGGCAAGGCGTACGCCAAGTGGGGCGGTTTCCTGCGGGACGTCGACCGGTTCGACCCCCTGTTCTTCCGCATGTCCCAGCTGGAGGCCGAGCACATCGACCCCCAGGAACGGGTCTTCCTGGAGACCGTCTGGCATCTGCTGGAGGACGCGGGCATGCCCCGCGACCGGATGGCGGGCTCCCGCACCGGTGTGTTCGTCGGCATGATGTACGGCCACTACCAGCTCCACGGCGTCGGGGAGGCGCTGCGCGGCGAGGGGGTGGCGACGTCGTCGTCGTACGCGTCCGTCGCCAACCGGGTGTCGTACTTCTTCGACTTCGACGGGCCGAGCGTCGGCCTGGACACCATGTGCTCCTCGTCGCTCACCGCCATCCACCTGGCCTGCCAGGCCATCCGCAACGGCGACTGCGACACGGCCGTGGCCGGCGGGGTCAACATCTCCAGCCACCCGCTGAAGTACCTCCAGCTAAGCCGCGGCGGATTCCTTTCCACGGACGGACGCTGCCGCAGCTTCGGCGAAGGCGGCGACGGCTATGTGCCGGCCGAGGGCTCCGGCGCGGTGCTGCTCAAGCGCCGCTTCGCCGCCGAGGCCGACGGCGACCGCATCCTCGCCGTGGTGGCGGCCTCCGCCGTCAACCACGGCGGTGCCGGGAAGGGCTTCAGTGTCCCGAACGCCCGCGCCCAGGGCGGACTTGTCGCCGACGCGCTGGCCCGCGCGGGCTGGACACCGGGCGACCTCGACTACATCGAGGCGCACGGTACGGGTACCGGGCTCGGCGATCCGATCGAGGTCACCGGCCTGATCCGCGCCTTCGGTGACCATGATCTGGGTGGCCGGAAGATCCCCATCGGCTCGGTGAAGTCGAACATCGGGCACGCCGAATCGGCGGCCGGTATGGCCGCCGTGACCAAGGTCCTGCTCCAGTTCCGGCACGGCGAACTGGTGCCGTCCCTGCACGCGGACCGGCTCAACCCGAACATCGACTTCGAGGCGGCACCGCTGCGCGTCCAGCGCGAACTCGCCGCGTGGCCCGCGCGTCAGGACGCGGCGGGCCGCCCGCTGCCGAGGACGGCGGCCGTGAGCGCCTTCGGCGCCGGCGGCAGCAACGCCCATGTCCTGCTGGAGGAATACGTGCCGTCGACCGACCGCCCGCAGCCCGAGCACACGCGGGCCGACGCCCGCCCGCCGTACGTTTTCGCCCTCTCGGCCAAGGATCCCGAACGACTGGACGCCCACGCCCGCCGCATGGCGGACTTCCTCGCGGAAGGCGCGCGGCCCGATCCGGCGGCCCTCGCCCACACGCTCCAGTCCGGCCGGCAGGAGATGGCCCACCGGCTGGCCGTGGTCTTCACCGACCGCGCCGAACTGCTCGACAGGCTCCACGCCCACCTGGCGGGCCGGACACCCACCCCCGGCGTATGGACCGGCACCGCCCGCCGCGGCACCCGCCCGCAGCCACCGCGCCGGACGACCCCGGAGGCGCTCGCAGAGGCCTGGGTCACGGGCACCCCCGTGGACTGGAACCAGCTGTACGACGGCCCCCGGCCCGCCCGGGTCGACCTGCCCCTCTACCCGTTCGCCCGGGACCGCTGCTGGTACGGCGGTCAGGCCCTGCCCGACTCCGAACAGCCCGCGACCCACGACGACCGAGGTGACGCACCCGCGACAGCAGCCGAGTCCGGTACCGGCCACCCGTTCGGCACCGCCGCACCCCTCGCGGAACCGGTCACGTCCCAACAACCGCACGTGTACGAGGAGATCGGCCTGACCGCCGCCACCCCGGTCATCGCCGGCCACCAGGTGGACGGAGACCCGCTGCTGCCGGCCCTCGCCTACGTCGACCTTGTCCACCACGCCTTCCGTGAACACGGGTACGCGCTCGACGAGTTGGATCTGCGCGACCTCACCGTCCTCCGCCCGCTGATCGTCACCGCTCAGGCACCCGTCCGTATCGCCCTGGAGGGCCGGCCCACGGCACCGGGACGCTGGACCGTGCGCATCGGGGACAGCGCCACTCCGGACGCGCAGCCCTACGCCACCGCCGAGATCGCGACGACGGGCCGTCCGGCCTTCGCCGACCTGCCCCGTCCAGGCGCCCGGCCGGTGCCGTTCGCCGCGGCCGTGGACCTCGGGCAGGTGTACGACCGGGACGGACACCTCGGCCAGGTCTACAGCGGAGCGATGCGGTGCGGCGGCCAGGTCGAGGCGGGCGAGCAGGAGCTCCTCGCGGAACTCACCCCGCCGCCCGGCGCCGCGTCCAGCGGACACCTGTTCCACCCCGGGCTGCTGCTCGGCGCCGCGGTGGCGGCCGGCCTGCTGCTCCCCGACACCGGGGACGACGCGACCTATCTGCCGATGTACGTGGAGTCCTTCCGGGCGACGGCACCGCTGACCGGCCCCTGCACGGCCCGCGTCCGCCGGTCCTCCCTCACCCTGCGGGACGAACTCGCCCGGCTCACCATCGAGTTCCTCGACGGCGACGGGCGCGTCACGGCCGAGCTGCGCGGACTCTCCAGCAAGCTCATCCGCTCCGGCACGCGGCCCGACCGGACTTCGGGCACATCTGCCCCGGCCGTACCGGGAGGCGCGACGCCGCTGACGGGCACCCAGGACCGGCTGCGCCGTCTCATGGCGGACAGGCTCGACCGCGCTCCGGAGACGCTGGACCCCACCGTCGGCTACTACGACCTGGGCATCGACTCGGTCAGCGTCGTGGATCTCCTCGCCGCGATCGAGGAGGTGGTCGGGCAGAGGCTGACACCCACCCTCCTCTTCGAGTACACGAGCATCCGCGCCCTCGCCGAGTACCTGGACGACAACCACCCCGGGGCATTCGCCGTGGACGGACGGAGAGCGGACGGGCGGGGACAGGACCGGCCGGCGCCCGCGTCGGATGCGCCGCGTACGCCGACCCGGGTGGCCGTTCCGCCGCCCGGTACCCGGCTGCTGGTCAAGGGCTGGGAACCGGCCGAGCCGGGGGTCGGCGGTCCGCTGCCCGGTCCGGTGGCCGTCCTCGCCACCCCGCGGACCCGGGGCCTGGCGAACCGGCTCGCCGACGAGCTGCCCCAGGCCGAGGTTCTGGAGCCGGAGCAGTTGGCCGACGGGCCCGAGGCGGGGCGGTTCCGGGCGTGTGTCGATCTGACCGGATCTGCGACGGGCCGGACGGACACCTACGGCGCGCAGGACGACCCGGGCGCATGGCTGCCCTGGGTGCAGCGGTTCGTCGCCCGGAACCGGGAGCCGGTCGTCCTGCTCGGTGTCACCCGGGGCCTGGAGACCCCGGAGCCGGGGGACACCACGGTCGGCCTCGGCGGGGCGGCACGGGCCGGCCTGTACCGGATGCTGCAGAGCGAGTACGCCCGGGTGCGGTCGCGTCACGTGGACCTCGACCCGAACGGTGACGACGATTCGGCGGTCGCGCAGATCGTCGCCGAACTGGCGGACACCGGCGAGGACCCCGAGGTGAGCCTGCGCGGCGGGCGCCGTTATCGGGCGGTGCTGCGCGAGTCGTCGCCGAGGGCGGAGGCCGACGGTGCGCCGGTGGCCTTCCCTGAGGGGCAGACGCTGTGGATCACCGGCGGTACCGGGGGGCTCGGGCTTGCCTTCGCACGGCACGCGGTGGAGCACTGGGGTGTACGTCGGCTGGTACTCACCGGCCGGACCCGGTTGCCGGAGCGGGCCGAGTGGGAGGCCGGCCTGGACGACGGTCCGCTCGGCCGCAGGCTCCGCGCGCTGCTGGACCTGGAACGGGCCGGTGCGCGGTTGAACGTGCTGTCACTTCCCCTGGACGGCTCCGCCGCGGGCGAGTTGGACCGTGCCGTGCGTGCGGCCGAACGCGACCTGGGGCCGGTGGGCGGGGTCATCCACTGCGCCGGTTTCGCCGACCGCGACCACCTGGCCTTCGTGAGCAAGCCGGCTGACGCGGTCAAAGAGGTGACCGCCCCCAAGATCGCCGGCCTGGACGCCCTGGTGGAGTGCTTCGCCGACCGTCCGCTGCGGTTCTTCGCGCTGTGCTCCTCGGCGGCGGCCGTGGTGCCGAGCGCCGCGGTCGGCCAGAGCGACTACGCCGTGGCCAACGCGTACATGGACTACCTGGCGACGGCGAGGCCGCACGGTCTGCCGCTGCTGAGCGTGCAGTGGCCCGCCTGGAGCGGCGTCGGCATGGGCGAGGGGGAGCAGGGCCCCGGCTATCTGCGCACCGGCCTGGGCAGCGTGACCGAGTCGGAGGGAACAGCCCTGCTGGACCATCTGCTGGCGCACGACGTCGGCCCCGTTGTGCTTCCCACGGTCGTACGGGACCTCGCGAACTGGCGCCCCGAACTGCTGCTGCGACGCCGTATCGACGAGCCGGCCGCACACCCCGCCGAGGCCCGACAGCCGGTCGCCGAGCGCGTCATGGCGACCGGTGGGACAAGCGAGGCCACCGAGGCCGCCGCCTCGTTCGTACTTGGCCTCCTCGCGGAGAACCTGGGCTTCGACACCGCACGGCTCACGGCGGACGTACCGATCGAGGACTACGGAACCGACTCGATCGTCACCGTCCAACTGCTGAACGGCGTCGCGAAACGGCTCGGCACCGACCTGGACCCCTCCGCTTTCATCGAACACCCCACGGTGGAGGCCTTCGTGGCCTGGCTGGCGGGCGAACACCCGACCGAGTTCGAGGCCGCCTTCGCCGCCTCGCCGCCGGCCGAGCCGGGAGCGGACACCGAGGCGGCGGCCGCATCGGCGCCCGACGCCGTAGCCACGCCTGTGCCGGGGACGGTGCCCGGGCCGGGCGGCGTCCCTGTGGTCGCGCCCGTCCGGGGTGCTGTGGCAGCGCCCCGTGGCGTCTCCGCGGCCGTGGCCTCGCCCCTGTCGGCGCCGCCGACGGCCGCCGTGGCCGGATCTGCGCCGGTTGCCGGGGCGGCGACCGCGCCCGGGCCCGCCGGGGGGCCTATGGCTGCGCCTGCGTCTCCCGGCCGCCCCTCCGCGGCCGAGGTCATGCCTGCTCCGGTTGCCCCGACCACCCCCGTGCTCGCCTCCCGTACCGCGCCATCCGAACAGCCCGCCCGTGACCCTTGGGCGAGCGACCAGGCCGCCGGTCGCGACGCCGACCCCGGCGGCATAGCGGTGATCGGGATGTCCTGCCGCTTCCCCGGTGCCCCGGACCTGGAGGCGTACCGGCGGTTCCTCACGGAGGGGCGATCCGCCATCGCACCCGTTCCCGCGCACCGTTGGAGCGGGTCCGAGGGGCTGGTCGCCGGGCTCATCGACCGGGACGGGTTCGACCCGGAGGCCTTTCTGCTCGCCGAGCAGGACGCCGCCGCCATGGACCCGCAGGCACTCGTGCTCCTGGAGGAGACCCTCTTCGCCCTGAGCGACGCCGGTTACCGGCCCGCCGATATCAAGGGCCGGGACGTCGGTGTCTACATCGGCGCCCGCAGCCGGCACCTGCCCGACGAGGAGACGCTCCGTACGACCAGGAACCCCATCCGGGCCGTGGGCCAGAACTACCTTGCCACCAACGTCTCCCACTTCTTCGACCTGCGCGGACCGAGCATGGTCGTCGACACCGCCTGCTCCTCCGCGCTCGTCGCCCTGCACGCCGCCGCCCAGGCGCTGCGCGACGGCGACGCCGAGACGGCCGTGGTGGGCGGTGTGACCCTGCTCGCTGACGACACGGGACACCGGCTCTTCGAACAGCGCGGCCTGCTCAGCCAGGAACCCGCCTTCCACGTCTTCGACCGGCGGGCCGGCGGTGTCGTCCTCGCCGAGGGCGTCGGCGTGGTGCTGCTCAAGCCGCTCGCCCGCGCCCTCGCAGACGGCGACCGGGTGCAGGCGGTGGTCAAGGGCATCGCCGTCAACAACGACGGCCGTACGGCAGGCCCCGCCTCGCCCAACCTCGCCGCGCAGCAGGACGTGATGGCCAAGGCCCTGGCACGCAGCGGAAGGCGCGCCGACGAGGTCACCCACATCGAGACGAACGCGGCCGGCTCGCCGGTGCACGACCTGACCGAGCTGAAGGCGATCCGGGCCGTGTACCGCGCCGCCTCCGAGACGCCGTGCAGTCTCGGCTCGGTCAAGCCCAACATCGGCCATCCCCAGTGCGCCGAGGGCATCGCCGCGCTCATCAAGGTCGTACTGATGCTGCGCGAGCGGCAGTTGGTGCCCTTCCTCTCGGGGCAGGAGCCGCTGGACCACTTCGACCTGGCCGCGACGCCCTTCACCTTCGCCCGCGAACTCACGCCGTGGCCCGACGCGCCGCTCGTCGCCGCGGTGAGCTGCTTTGCCGACGGCGGCACCAACGCCCATGTGATCGTGGAGGGTTGGACCGGCCCGGACACCGGCAGCCGCCCGGCGCTGGACCGCCCGGCCCTCAACCGCCGCACGCTCCCGGCAGCCCAAGCAGCCCAAGCAGCCCAAGCAGCCCAAGCAGACCCGGCG
Organism: Streptomyces sp. ADMS; assembly: GCF_033441795.1. NCBI lineage: Bacteria > Bacillati > Actinomycetota > Actinomycetes > Kitasatosporales > Streptomycetaceae > Streptomyces > Streptomyces sp. ADMS. Next base: position 41,016 of record NZ_JAVFVX010000017.1, read on the forward strand.
CTGCCCTCGGTCCCGACCTCTTCCCTCGCCCCCGTCGCTGTTCCGGTCGCCGTGGTCGGTATGGCCGGTCGGTATCCGGGAGCGGACGACCTGGGCGCGTTCTGGGAGGGTCTTCGCGAGGGCCGGGACGCGGTGACCGAGGTGCCCGCCGACCGCTGGGACTGGCCGACGGTACCCGCCGGGAGTGACCGGCCGGTCTCCCGGTGGGGTGGCTTCCTGGGCTGCGTGGACCGGTTCGACTCCGAGTTCTTCCGTATCGCGCGGCCGGAGGCGGAGATCACCGATCCGCAGGAACGGCTCTTCCTGGAGACCTGCTGGGCGGCGATCGAGGACGCGGGGTACACCCCCGCCACTCTGGCCGAGCCGCGCGGCCCCGAGAAGCGCCGTGCCGTCGGCGTCTTCGCCGGCGTCATGCACAAGGACTACGCGCTGCTCGGCGCCGAGGCGCCACCGGTGGACGGGAGGCCGCTGCCGATCACCCTCAACCAGGGGCAGATCGCCAACCGGGTCTCCTTCTTCTGCGACTTCCACGGACCGAGCATGTCGGTGGACACCCTCTGCTCCGCCTCGCTCACCGCGGTCCATCTGGCCGTGGAGAGCCTGGCGCGCGGAGAGAGCGAGGTGGCGCTCGTCGGCGGGGTGAACCTGTCGCTGCACCCGGCGAAGTACCAGAGCTACAGCACGGTCAACATGTACGCCGGCGACGGCCGTTGCCGGTCCTTCGGCGAGGGCGGCGACGGATACGTGTCCTCGGAGGGCGTGGGTGCCGTGGTGCTCAAGCCGCTCGACCGGGCGGAGCGCGACGGCGACCACGTCTACGCCGTGATCAGGTCCACCGCGGTGGGGCACGTCGGCAGCGGCGCCGGCCTCACCGTGCCCAGCCCGCTCGCCCAGGCCGCCGTCGTCTCCGAGGCCCTCGACCGGGCCGGGATCGACGCGCGCACGATCGGCTGCGTCGAGGCGCACGGCACGGGCACCGCGCTCGGCGACCCCATCGAATTCCAGGGCCTGGTACGGGCGTTCCGCCGGCACACCGACGAAGACGGGTTCTGCGCCCTCGGGTCGGTGAAGTCCAACATCGGCCACGCCGAGGCGGCGGGCGGTGTGGCCGGGCTGACCAAAGCGGTCCTCCAGCTGCACCACCGTACGCTCGTGCCGTCGCTGCACTCCGAGACCGTCAACCCGATGATCGACCTGGCGCACACACCGTTCCGCCTCCAGCACCGGATGGAGCCCTGGCCCCAGCCGGCGGCGGGAGAACCCCGGCGCAGCAGCCTCAACTCCTTCGGCGCCACCGGGTCCACCGCCCATGTCGTGCTGGAGGAGTACGTCCCCGGCGAGCGGCCGGAGCATCCGGAGCGGCCGGCCGGCGGACCGCAGGTCGTGCCGCTCTCGGCGCGGGACACCGGCCGGCTGCGGGCGCAGGCGGAGCGGTTGCTCGCGTTCCTGGGGGAAGCGGACGGCGGCGGTACGGCGCCGGAGGTGCTGCCCGACCTGGCCGGACTCGCCCACACCCTCCAGACCGGGCGGACCGGGTTCGGCACCCGGGTGGCCTTCGTCGCCGCGGACACCGGTGAACTGCGCCGACAGCTGGCGGAGTACCTGACCGGACCGGCCGCAGCGGACGCCCCGGGCCCGTGGGACGTCGGCGCCGGCCCGGCCGCGCCGGAAACCGTCGAGAGCTGGCTCGCCCAGCGGGCGCTGCCCGAACTCGCCGCCCACTGGACGGCCGGCGGAGAACTCGACTGGCGGTGCCTGTGGACAGGCACCCGGCCACGCAGGGTGTCCCTGCCGAGCTACCCCTTCGCCGGCGCTCGCCACTGGTACCCGACCTCGGACCGCACCCCCGCCCCGCCCGCCCCCGATGTGCCCACAGCCGGGAACGACCGCTCCGACCGCCTCCCGCTGCGCGAGCTGCTGGTCACGAGCCTCGCCGACGCGCTGTGGGTCTCCCCGGACGGCATCCCGCCCGGCGCGGCCTTCGCCGACCTGGGAGTGGACGCGATCACGGGCTCGTCCTTCGCCACCTCGCTCGGAGAGGCGCTGGGCCTCTCCCTGAACGCCACCGTCGTGTACGACTACCCCACGATCGACCTCCTGGCGGAGCACCTCGCCGGACGGGTCGCGCCCTCCGCTCTCCCCCTGTCAGGAGTTCACCGGTGACCGCGCCCGTCGTCTTCATGTTCTCCGGGCAGGGGTCCCAGTACCACCACATGGGCCGAGGCCTCTACGAGACCGAGCCGGTCTTCCGCGACACCCTGCGCCGCCTGGACGCCCTCGTCGCCCCGGCGGCGGGCGGCTCCGTCGTGGAGAGGCTGTACGACCCCGGCCGCACTGCCGCCGAACCCTTCGTGGAGACCGCCGTCACCCACCCGGCGATCGTCATGGTGGAACTGGCGCTCGCCGAGACCCTCATGTCGTACGGCGTGATCCCCGACCTGCTGCTCGGCGTCAGCCTCGGCGAGTACACCGCGTCGGTGCTCGCCGGGGTCATGGAAGCGGGGGAGTGCCTGACCCGGCTCGTGGACATGGCCCGTTCGGCGGGCGACTGCGACCCCGGCGGCATGCTCGCCGTGCTGGCCGGGACCGAGCTCTACGACCGGGAACCGGCGCTCCACCAGGACCTGGACCTCGCCGCCCGCAACTACCGCGCCCACTTCGTGGTGTCCGGGCCGCTGGACGCCCTGGCCCGCGCGGAGACAGTCCTGACGGAACGTCAAGTCCCGTACCAGCGAGTGCCGGTGGCGCACGGGTTCCACTCCCGGCTGATGGACCCGTCCCGGCCCGCCTTCGACGCCCTGTGGCAGGGCGTGGAGCTGCGCCCGCCGAGCATCCCGCTGTTCTCCAGCGCCTCGGCGGGACCGCTCCGGCAGGTCACCTCCGAGCACCTGTGGCGGGTCGCCCGGGCGCCGATCGAGTTCAGCGCGACGGTCGCGGCGCTGGAGGCACGGGGTCCCCATCGGTACGTCGACGCGGGGCCGGCGGGAACCCTGCACAACTTCGTCCGCGCCCATCTCGCCGACGCCGGCACCCCGGGCTCGTCCTCGCAGTCGACGGCGCTGCTCACGCCGTTCGCCCAGGATGCCGCGCGGGTGCTGCGGCGCGTGGTCGATGAGCTGCGGTCGTACGAACGTCCGGCGACGCCCGCGTACAACGGCACGACCGTCGACGACAGCACGAGCAACAACCGTAGGAGCAAGGAGAGCCAGGTGAGCCAGGTGAGGGTGTACGGGTTTCCGGGACAGGGGTCCCAGGCCAAGGGCATGGGGGCCGACCTGTTCGACGCGTTCCCCGAGGAGGTCGCCGAGGCGGACGCGATCCTCGGGTACTCCGTGCGCGAGCTGTGTCTGAGCAACCCCGACGGGCGGCTGCGGCGCACCGAGTTCACGCAGCCCGCGCTGTACGTCGTCGAGGCACTGTCCTACCTGCGGCGCAGGCAGGAGGATCCGACGCCGCCGGACTTCCTGGTCGGCCACAGCCTGGGCGAGTACACGGCGCTGTTCGCCGCGGGCGCCTTCGACTTCGGCACCGGCCTGCGGCTGGTCGGGCGACGTGGTGAGCTGATGGGCCGGGCCACCGGTGGCGGTATGGCCGCCGTCCTGGGCATGGACGTGGACGCGGTCGAACGGCTGCTGGCCGAGGCCGGGTTGGCAGGCCTGGACATCGCCAACCACAACACCCCGGAGCAGGTCGTTCTCGCGGGCCCCACGGCGGACCTCGACCGGGCCCGCCCGGTCTTCGAGGACCGCGGCGCCCGGGTGGTCGCGCTCAACGTGAGCGCGCCCTTCCACTCCCGGTACATGCGCGCGGCGGCCGACGAGTTCCGGCGACTGCTGGACGCGACCGAGTTCCGGCCGCCGTGGATCCCGGTGATCGCCAACCTGGACGCCCGTCCGTATCGCCCGGAACACCTGCGACAGAACCTGACCGAGCAGATCACCGGCCGCGTGCGGTGGGTGGACACCATCCGCACCCTCATGGGCGTGGACCGGGGCGACTTCACCTTCGAGGAACTGGGCCCGGGCAAGGCCCTGACCAAGATGGTCGCGAAAACCCGCGAACTCGCCACCCCCCTCCCGGCACCCACCGCGGCTCCGCAGCCGCCGCTCGTGGAGTCGGAGGAGTTGCCTGCGGCGGACACGGTCGCAGCGGTGTCGGCGGCGCCAACTCCCATGGCGCACCCACTCCTTGACGCAGAGGACCTCGGGGCCCCCTCCTTCCGGGACCGCTACGGGCTGCGGCTGGCCTACCTCGGCGGCGGGATGTACGGCGGGATCTCGTCCCCCCAACTGGTGGTACGGCTGGCCAAGGCCGGCTGCATGGGCTTCTTCGGCACCGGGGGACTGTCGCCCGCCGAGGTCGAGGACGGTCTGCGCGAGATCCGCAACACCCTAGGCCCAGCAGGGGCGTTCGGGGCCAACCTGTTGCACCGCCACGCTCACCCGGAACAGGAACAGGCCCTCGTCGACCTGCTGTTGCGGCTGCGCGTCTCCACGGTCGAGGCGTCCGGCTTCCTGCGCATCACCCCCGCTCTGGTCAAGTACCGCCTCAAGGGCGGCCGGATCATCGCGAAGGTGACCCGTACGGACATGGCGGAGGCGTTCTTGCGCCCCGCCCCCGATGATGTCGTGCGCGCCCTCGCCGGCAGCGGTGAGGTGACCGCGGCCGAGGCGGCCCGCGCCCCCTCGCTGGCCATGGCGGACGACCTGTGCGTCGAGGGCGACGCCGGCTGGTGCACGGCCGGCTCGGGCCCGGCGACGCTGCTGCCCGCCGTACTGCGGCTGCGGGACGAACTGGCCGGGACCTGGCCGCGCGTCCATGTCGGCGTCGCGGGCGGCATCGGCAGCCCGGAGGCCGCGGCCGCCTCGTTCGTGCTCGGCGCCGAGTTCCTGGTCACCGGCTCGGTGAACCAGTGCACGGTCGAGGCCGGGACCAGCCCCGAGGTGAAGGACATGCTCCAGCGCGTCGAGATCCACGACACGGAACCGGCGCCCTGGAGCGAGATGTTCGAGCTCGGCGAACGGGCCCGCGTCGTCAAACGCGGTGTCTTCCTCGCGGCCCGGGCCGACCGCCTCTATCAGCTGTGGCGCCTGCACGACTCGTTCGCCGACATCGGAGCCGAGACGCGCCGCCAGGTCGAGGAGACCTGTCTGAGGCGCCCCTTCGAGGAGGCCTGGCGCGAGGCACTCGCCCGGCACGGTGCCATCCCGGTCGCCGACGGGGACGTACCCGAGAAGCGCCGTATGGCCCTCGCCTTCCGCTCCTACCTGGACCGCGGATTCGACCTGGCCCGCACGGGCAGCCCAGGCCGGAAGGTGGACTACCTCGTGTACTGCGGCCCGGCCATGGGTGCCTTCAACCACTGGGTCCGGGGCACCGGCCTCGAGCCGTGGCAGGCCCGGAACGTGGATGTGGTCGCCGACCGTCTACTGACGGAGGCGGCCCGACTGCTGCGCGAGCGCGGTCAGTTGTTCCGGTCGGCCGCCTGACCGTTTCAGGCGCACTGTCCGGGCTGCCCCCGTGCGACGACTCCCCGGACGCCTGACGGCCGCGCGTGGTGAGCTGCGACCGACCCCTGCGGGGCCGCACCGCCGAACTCCACGACCTGGCCCACGCGTTGTCCGTCGCGACCTCGGGCCGCACCTCACCCTGGCGGGCGCGGGGTGTGGCGGCAGGGGAGGGCTGCCTCACTTGGCGAGCGCGCTCGCGAGCGCGTCGACGTTGGAGGTCATCCGGCCGAGGTTGTCCTTGCCGGCAGGCAGGGTCTCCGTCACGGGTACGACGGGGATGCCGGCCGCCTTGGCCGCGGCCTTGGACTTCTCGGTCTGGCGGGCCGGAGGTCTGCTCGTTGTCGCGCCATGGCCCGTCCGGCCGGTCTCTCGACCACATCGCCGTCCCACCGCCCGGGTTGCTCGCCCGCGCGATCCGCGCGGTCAGATGCCCCGAAAGAGTCAAGCTAGAGCAGGTCGCGTGCACGCAGGTCGGTCGCGTACTTGGTGATCAGCTCGCGGGACAGGTGTGGGATGTCCTTGTCCGTGCCGATGCCTGCCTCCCGGACGGCGGTGCGGAAGCGGGCGGCTGGGGCGAGGGAACCGGGGGTGGGGGGCAGGGGGGTGGTGAAGGCATGGAGGAGGGGGAGGAGGGAGCGGTGGCGACGGTGTTCGGGGAGGGAGCGGAGGGCGGCTTCGAGGCGGGGGGACCAGTCGTTGTGGGGGAGGCGTTGGATGGGGTGGCCTGCTTCTTGCAGCCATGTCACAAACGTATCCAGGGAGATGTTGTCGTCGTGGGGGTTGACCGCGTTGTAGGTGCGGTGGGCCGGGGTGGGTTGTGAGCCGAGGGTGTTGACCGCCTCGGCGGTGAAGTCGACGGGGAGGCCGTCGAAGTGGGCGTGGCCCTCGTGGGTGTAGAAGGAGGTCGGGGCGAGTCCTGTGGTGAGGATGCTGAAGAGGAGACGGGTGAGGACGTCGGCCGGGTTGACCTGGCCGGTGTGGTGGGGGTGGGCCAGGATGAGGTCCGAGCGGAAGACTGCGACGGGAACGGCGTAGTGGGCGTGGGCCTCGCGGAGGAGGACCTCGCCCGCCCATTTGCTCGTGCCGTATCCGGCTGCGTAGCCGTCGTCGAGGGTGCGCTCGGGGATGAGCGCGCGAATATCCGTCGTCTCGTCCAGCGTCGTGGAGATCGCCGTGGTCGAGAGGTGGACGAACTGTTTGATCCGCGTGGTGAGCGCGAGGCGGATCAGCTCGGCCGTGCCCACCACGTTCGGCGTGAAGAGTTGCTCGTAGGGGAGGACATGGTTGACCAGCGCCGCCGGGTGCGCGATGAGGTCGACCTCTTCCGCCAGTCGCTGCCAGGTCTCCTCGGCCAGTCCCAGACGCTCAGCCCCGATGTCCCCGGCGAGTACGTCGAGCCGGCCGTCGGCCAACTCCCGGTACCGGCTCAGGAGTTGTGCGTCACCGGTGTCGAACGCCCGGTCCAGACGCATCCGCGCGTCCGCGTCGTCCTTCCCGCGTACGACGCAGACGAGCCTGCCCCCGCTGCCGGTGAGCCGCTCCAGCCAGTCCAGGCACATGAACCGGCCGAGGTAGCCGTTGGCCCCGGTGAGCAGCACATGACGGGGCGTTCGGCCGTCGGGCGGCGGGAGTCGATCCGCGGCGGTGAGGGTCCCGGCGTCCAGGAACGTGTCCAGCGTGAGGTCGGCGGCGCGGACGACGGTGCTGCCCGCGCCGTGCACCGAGGCGAACGTCGGACGGCCGGCCCCCGACGCGAGACGGGCCTCGATGTGCTCGGCGAGGGCGCGCAGGTCGCCGGCGGGGCTGAGGACCGTGCCGACCGGTACGTCCACCCCGAAGATCTCTGTCAGCAGCGTCGAGAAGGAGAGCGCGGACAGGGAGTCGCCGCCGAGGTCTGTGAAACGCGCGTCGGCCGCCGAACTGCCCAGCAGGGCCTGCGCGGCACGCCCCACCGTCTCCAGCACGGGCCGGTCGGCGCCGCCGTCGCGCAGGGCGCGCACCGCGTCCTCCTGGGCCCGGGCCAGCTCCTCGTACAGCGCTTCGAGCCGATCCCCGTACCGTGCCTTGAGACGGGGCGGCAGGTTCTTGCGGGTGTCGGAGAGGAGGCCGCCCGCCAGGGAGAAGGGCTCGGTCTCGACGAGGAACGCGCGCGGTATCTCGTACGAGTTCATCTCGGCGTCACGGGCGGTCTGCTGGAGGGCCTCGGTGAGAACGGAGTCGATGTCCTCGCGGGTCAGGGCCTCCTCCGTCGGCACGATCACCGCCAGCAGATACGCCCGTTCACTGTTCCCGTACACGAAGATCTGCCGGATCAGCGGATGCGTGAGGTAGACGCCTTCGAGCCGGGAGAGCGCGACGAACTCGCCTTGGGCGAGCTTGATGACGTTGTTGCGGCGGTCGACGTAGACGTACTGGTCGGGGCCGGTCCGGGCCATGATGTCGCCGGTGCGGTAGAAGCCGTCCGAGTCGAAAGAGGCGGCTGTCACCTCGGGGCGGCGGTAGTAACCAGGCGTGAGCGCCGCGGACTTGAGGACCAGTTCGCCACGCGGGTACGGCGAGTCGGTCTGGAAGTAGCCGAGTTCGGGGACGTCGACGAGCTTGATGTCGAGGACCGGCGGGCGCTGGACGCGGGTGTTGAGGAGCACGGACCCGGTCTCGGTGGAGCCGTAGCCGTCCAGGACGGGCAGGTCGAGGCAGGTCCGCATGAACTCGCGCAGCTCGGTGGAGAGGGGCGCGCTGCCGTAGAGCGCGTGGATGAGCCGGCCGCCCGTGAACCGCTCCCGCAGATCCGCCTTCACGGCCGCGTCGAGCGCCTCCTGGTCGGTGAACTCCCCCGCGCGCCGGGTCAGTTCGGCCTGGTACTCCTGGAACAGCATGTCGCAGACGCGGGGCACGAAGAGGAGGGCGGTCGGCCGGGCCAGCGCGATGTCCTCGAACAGGGCCGAGAGGTCGCTCTTCGCCGTGAAGTAGGAGATCCCGCCCCGCCTCAGCGTCTCCACGAGTGAGGAACGGCCCGCGACATGGCTCAGCGGCAGGTAGTTGACGACGATGGAGGCCACGTCGTCCGGGATGGGCACCGTACCCGCCCACGCCCGGTGCAGCATGCGTTCGGTCTGGATGGCGCCCTTGGGGGTGCCCGTGCTGCCGGAGGTGTAGATCAGCAGCCGGATCGGGTCCTCGGTGGGGCCGGGGACGAACAGCGGGGCCGGGGGCAGGGAACGCCCGCGCTCGATCACCGCCGCCAGCGGCAGTGGTGCAGCGTGCCCGGCGGCCACGAGCCTGGCGGACGCGGCCTCGAACGCCTCGCGCTCCGCGTCGTCCTCGGGGTGGAAGTCGAACACGACCAGACGCGGCGCCGACTCGGCGGACAGCACCAACTCCACTGCGCTGTCCAGCAGTTCGACGCTTGCCGCGAGCACCTTCGGCCCGGTCTCGGCGATGATCGGGGCGAGCCCGGCCACCGGAGTGCCGGACTGCAGCGGCACGCACGCCGCGCCGTGCCGCAGGCACGCCAGGTCGAGGGTGACGTAGTCGCCGCTGGTGAACCCATAGAGCGCCACGAAGTCCCCGGGGGCCAGCGGCAGTCGCTCGTCCGCCGTCCACTCGGCCGCGACCGCTCCGGCCCGCGCCCACAGCTCGCCGTAGGTGACGGTCGTGAACCCGGGCAGCAGCCGCAGCGACGTACGTCCGGAGACCGGGTCCGTGACGGGCTCCGTCGCCCGCCGTGCCAGGGCCGGACGGTCGGCGTACCCCTCCATGACCGTCGCCACGGTTCGCGCCAGCACCTGGTCCCGCGCGGCCTCCCGTACCGCCTCACGGACCGCGGGCGATGGCCTGGCGCCCCGGTACTGCGGATCGCGCGCGGACAGCTCCGAGACGAGACGGACCGCCCGGTTTCCGGGGGAGTCGTCGGTGGGGGGCTTCGCGGGCATGAGCGTCACCTGTTTCTCTGTACGGGATTCGCTGTGCGGGGTGTCAAAAGCGGGGTGGCAGAAGGGGGATGCTCGCCGGGCTCCGCAGCCCGGCACCGGGCCGGTTCTACGCGGGCCGCGCGCTGGGACGTGAGGCCGGTTCGGGGCGGGAACCCACGCGCACCACGGGCAACTCCGTGGCCGAGGTGCCGTCCTGGTAGCAACGCGCCAGCTCCACCCGGGACTTGATACCGAACTTCCGGAAGATGTTCCGCAGGTGGTAGTTGACGGTGTACGAGGAGAGGTGCAGCTTTCCGGCGACCTGCCGGTTGGTCATGCCCAGCACGACCAGTTCCGCCACCGCCCGCTCGGAGTGGGTCAGCTCCTGTTCCGGAACCACGGGGCGGCTCTCCGGGGGCGCCGAAGCGCGCGTCGTGGGCAGGTTGAACCGGGCCGCGATCCGGGACGCGTCCCGCAGCGCCCCGGCCTCCTCGTACAGCCTTCGCGCCGCGGTGAACTGCCGTACCGCCGTGCCCTCTCCGGTTCCCCGGCCGAGCAGCAGGATGCCCAGGTCCTCCGCTGCCCCGGCGGCGGCCCAGGGGCACCGGTGCTCGCGGCGGGCGCGGGTCAGGGCGCCCTCGTCGTGATGGAGCAGACCGGCCGCGTGCAGCGCCGAGACGCTCAGCGGAGCGTAGTCCGCGTTGTCGCGGGCGAGGTTACGGACCGTGCAGACGACCTGCTCGGCCAGCCGGGGGGCGTGCGCGGCGAGCGCGGTGCGCACCAGCCAGGGGGCTGCGCCCGGCTCCTCCGTGAACAGCAGGGGTCCGGTGACCAGATCGGCGTACCGGCGGCCCAGCAGCTCGACGGCCCACGGCGCGCCGTGCCGCTCGGCCGCGATCTGGAGGGCGACCCACTCGGGCTGGGCGCTGAACACGCGGTGGGAGGACAGCGACTCGTCCTGACGGCGGGCCATCAGGATCTCCGCGTCGCACAGATCACCGCCGCGCAGATCACCGCCGCGCAGGGCGGCGAGCGCCTGAATGGTGGTGGCGAGCGGGAGCAGTGCGCCGTCGGGTTTTCGGAGCACGCCCATGGCGGACTCGATCCACCGGTCGGCCCGCTGGTGATCGCCCTTGAGGCTCAACAGCCGCGCGGCGACCGTGGCGAGTGCCAGGCCGGAGGGCGGGGTGTCGTCCGGGTACGTCCAGCAGTGGGCTTTGCGCAGCAGCCGTTCGGCCTCGTCCGGCTCGCCGAGCAGAGAGAGTTCGAGCGCCACGCCGATCGTGACCAGTTCATCCAGGAAGTCCGACTTGCCGGGTGGAATGATCGCGGCGGCCTCCCTGCTCAGACGCAGCGCCTCGGTCGGCTGCCCGTCGAGCCGGGCACAGGTGGAGCGGACCACCAGCGCGAACCCCTGCCCCGAAGCGTCCTCGACCGCCGCCCGGTTGTGGAACAGGGCGGTCGCGGCCTCCCTGGCCTCTTCGGTGCGGCCCTCGTCGAGGTACGAGATGGCGCGCGCGGACAGGATCGCCGCGCTCTCCTCGCGGGGCGGGCCCGGCACGGCGGCCGGGGTGCCGGGCCCAGACGCGGCGTCGAGCAGCACCTGACGGACGCTCGGCGCGGTGCTGTCGACGAGGGTCCTGTGCAGCAGTTCGTTGCGGAACGTGAGACGGCCGTTGTCGTGGCAGTCGAGGAGCCCCGCGTCCACGGCCCGCTGGACGAGCGCGGCCAGGGCGACGGCCGGTAAGTCGACGAGGATCGCGGAGAGTTCACCGAGGCAGAACTCGGGGCCCAGGACAGCCGCGGTCCTCAGGACGTCCTGCACCTGCTCGCCCTGCTCGCTCAACAGGCAGTTGACCGTGGAGCGCAGGCGCGTGGGCACCACGGTGGAGGTGAGGGCGGCCTGCCGGCTCACGACGCGCACCAAGCCGTCCTCGCGCAACCCCGTCGCCAGGGCCGTTGCCAGCAGGGGGTGGCCCCCTGCCTCGTCGGCCAGCGCCGTCAGTCCGGCGTCGGGCACGGCCCCCAGGATGTCGGTGAAAAGCTCCTGGACCGAGTCCGGGGAAAGCCGGCCGAGGGTGAGCCGGGTGCACCCCCAGTCGTCGAGCGCCCTGACGAAACGGTGGACGTCGAGGCCGTACGCCTGGTCGCGCAGGGTGAGGAGCCAGAGGTGCGGACAGTGCCGCAGGGACGCCAGGTCGGCCGTGAGGCGGCGCAGCAGGGCCTGGTCGGTCTGCGTGTGCAGGTCGTCGAGAACAGTCAGGGTCGGGCGGTCGTCGGCCCGTGGCGGCAATGTTCCGTCATCGGCGCGGACGAGGGTGAATTCACGCTCCTCGGCGATGCGGCTGACCTCGTGTACGAGGCGCGTTTTCCCGAAACCTTCTTCTCCTGAGATCAGGATCACGCCGCCGCGGTTTGACTCCGCTTCGGCGAATGTCTGGAGTATGAGGCTCATTTCCGGTGATCGGCCGCGCAGGGGGCTGTGTGACACGTGACCTCACGTAGTTCATGTGCGGGGTGGGGAGGAGGATCGAGCGAAATTGGGGCCCGTACCTGCTGGATTGCTGGATTGTGCGGACTGGCGTGCGGAGTGCCGCTGGTTTGACGATACCTTCAAAAAATGAGGGTTGACGATACCTTTGCAAGGTGTAGGGGGCAAGTTCTTGAAGGTTGCACGTCTCCTTGGCACACCCGTTACTCGTCGGCTTCCTGCAACTCGGCCGTGATCCGCGGGACGCCGTAGGTACCGTCGGACTCCTTGTGGATCTCCCGGATCCGCCGGGACAGGCGGGCATCGGACCGCGCCCGCTCCATGCGGGCCGGGGCGCCCTTCAGTCACCGGTAGAACCCGGTCCTGGAGACCTCCAGGACCCGGCACAGCCGCTTGACGCCGAACGCGCCGCGATGATCATCAACGAACTGGAAACGGCTCACCAGTTGGTCTCGCGGGCGAAATACTTCGCGGCCCTCCGCAAGATCTCCCGCTCGGTCTCCAGCTCCCTGATCCGGGCCCTGAACTGCTTGTTCTCTTCCTTCAGTACATCGTCGGAGGGTACATCCACGGCCTGTGCCGCCCGCGGCGAGCCACTCACGGCCGCCGCGCGGCCCTGCTCGACCCTCACCCGTTCCGCAGCGTCTCCCGACTGACCCCCAGGTCCTTACTGACGCCCTCGGACGTGTTCTTCGGGTCCGGCAGGTACAGCGCGACAGTGTCCGCCTTGAACTCCGCCGAGTACACCTTCATCACCATCAGTGACGTCTCTTCCTCTGAACCCTCAAGGTCCAGTGTCCAAGGTGTCCACGCTCAAGGGTCAAGCCCCCTGCGCAGGGTCAGCCTCGACCTCGGCCGCATCACGAAAATCGTCGCCGCGGCCCTCGTCCTGCTCCAACTCGAATACGACCGCACCATCGGAACGATCACACAGCGCCATGATCCATTACTGACAAGACTCACTGACCGGATTCGGCGGTGAGGGTGGATGTCGGGGCGCAGGGCCCTTGGTCGCGTACAGAGTATTTGATCCTCGAGGGGTGTGGTGGCAATCCTGAATGGCGCGATGCCGGGGGAGGCATATTCATTAGTCATAACCTGGATCGCGGGCGGCCGCACCGAAAGCCCGCCCTGTGACGGTTCGGCCCGTTTGGGCTCAAGGTGGCGGATTGGGTCGGGAGGACAGAGATGCCGTGTCGGGAGTCGCCGCAATCCTTTCCACGGTGTGGAAGTCGCCGCAACCTTTTCCACGGTGTGGAAATCGCCGCGATCTTTTCCATGGTGTGGAAGTAACCGTAATTCTTTCCATCGTGCGGAACCACGGGAATCTGTAGTTGACTCTTTCAGCCCGCCGTTTCATCTATTTTCCGACCGGTCGAGTTGGCGGAGTTGACCTCTTCAGCGGCGTTCGGTCGCTGATCGGTTTGGTGGTTCGCCCCTATTGTCCTCTCTCTGTTCGGGGCGGGCCGTCGCGTGACGCTGCGGGTGCGCCGGATTCCACGGGCCCGGAGCGCTGCTGGTCGTCCTCCTTTTTGGTCTTTGTCCGGGCGGTGCCCGGTTTTCAGGTGACAGCCGGGAGGTCGGCGCTGCCAGCAGGTGGTGAACGCCGTCGCCCAGTACTCCAGTCGCACTTCGTGATCTGACGGGGCGACGGGCGGTGTGGGGGTGACGAGGCATGGACGAGGCCACCTGTTGATCATGGTGTTGTGACGCAACATGAAGATCAGGCGGCCTCTGCTGTCAGCATAGATCCCTCGTTGTTCCAGGAGAAGTTCGACGAGGTCGAAGCCGAGCTGGCGCCGCTGTTCGCCCGCCGTGAGCCTCGGGCGCATGCCGTGGCGTACGTGCACGGCCGGCTGGCCGACCTGCCGCGCAAAGAACTGCTGGACACTGGCCGAGCACGCCGGGCAGACGCGTGCGTTCGGGATGCAACGCCTGCTCTACCAGGCCGTCTGGGACGAGGACGGCGCCCGCGACGCGGTGCGGCGCTGCGCCGTACGTCACCTGGCCGCCCCCGGCGCGGTGCTGGTCTTCGACGAGACCGGCCAGGAGAAGAAGGGCACCGCCACCGCCGGGGTCGGACGCCAGTACACCGGCACGACCGGGCAGGTCAGTAACGCGGTGGTCGCGGTGTACTGCACCTACGCCAGCGCCCTGGGGCACTGCCTGATCGACGGTGACCTGTACGTCCAGGAGCACTGGGCCAAGGACCCCGACCGTTGTGAACGCGCCGGCCTGGGACGGGACTTCACCTTCCGCACCAAGACCGCCATCGCGCTGGAGCAGGCCCGACGCACGCTCGCCGCCGGCGTCGCAGTGGATGGGCGACGGGCGACGAGGTCTACGGCCGCAGCTCCAAACTGCGCGGCTTCTTCGAGGAGTACGCCATCGGCTATGTCTTCGCCGTCGGCATCAACTATCAGGTACCCACCGGCATCGGGCCGATGCGGGCCGACCTGCTCGCGGCGAAGAAGATCCCCAAGCGGGCGTGGAACCGACTCTCGTGCGGACAGGGCGCCAAAGGGCCACGCGTCTATGACTGGGCCCTGGTCGCCACGGCCGGCCCGCGGCACCATCTACTGGTCCGCCGCTCCCTCGCCGACCCCACCGACCTGGCCTTCTTCTACACCTACGTACCACCGGGCCGGTCGATGGCACTGGCCCATCTCGTCAAGATCGCCGGCATCAGATGGGCGGTCGAGGAGGACTTCGCCAACGGCAAGGACGCCGTCGGCCTCGACCACACGCAGGCCCGCCGCTACCGCTCCTGGCGCCGACACGTCGTGCTCGCGACGGCCGCCCTCGCCCTGCTCGCCGTGATCGCCAGCCTGGACCGACGCACCCATCCCGACCCGGTCCTGCCCGCCGACGGCAATGCGGCCCCGCCCAGGCACTTCGGCCAGATCGCCCTGACCGTCACAACCCGAGCGTGCCGAGACCGTCGTCGCCGAGTTGGAGGCCGGTCGCGAGGACGGGCTGGCCGCTGTGGCGGCGGACGACCAGGCGACCCTGGGCGAACTGCGCCTTCAGTGGCAGGGGTTGGTGCGGCGGCTGCTCGTGGCCCGGCCCGCCGCCGTCGAGGAACTGCGCGCACTGCTGGACCAACTCGATCCCGCTGGCTCGGCCGCCCGGCAGATCACCCAGCACGCCACCGCGTCCGGTCAGGCCCGGGTGTACCAAGCGGGACGTGACCAGCACATCGCCGAGCGATGACGGGCGGGACGGACGGCCACGCCGAGGACCAGGGACGCGTCTACCAGTCACGGGGCGACCAGCACATCAGCGAGCACCACCACTACGGCGGTGACGGGCCGGAGCACGGCGGGCCGGACTCGGTGCGACGCCCGGCGGTCGGCCGGCTCCCCGTCGCGCTGCGCGACCGCAGCGAGGTGATGGAACGCTTGCGGGCGAGCGTGGAGGCGGAGCGCGGCGGCCAGGTCTACGCGCTGTACGGCATGGGCGGCTCGGGCAAGACAGCGGTCGCCTGCGCCCTCTTCCAGGAGGTCACCGGAGAACAGGGCCGGGTGGGCCTGTGGGTCAACGCCTCCGACCGTGCGAGCCTGCGCGCCGGCATGCTCGCCGTCGCCGCCGACCGAGGAGCGGGCGACGGCGAACTGCTCGCCGCACGCAACGGCCTCAGACCTGCCGCCGATCTCGTCTGGACGTATCTCGACCGTTCCGCCGAACCCTGGTTACTGGTCCTGGACAACACCGACGAGCCGGAGATCCTGCGGGACGGCAACTGGCTGCGCACCAGCCCGCGCGGCACCGTCCTGGTGACCACACGGCGAGCGGCGGCCCGGTGGTGGCCGGGCGCCGAGCTGCAGCACATCGGCGTACTGCCACGGGAGGACGCCGCGCTCGTGCTGCGCGATCTCGCACCGCACAGCGGTACGACGGAGCAGGCGGCGCGGGTCGCGGACCGGCTCGGGCGGCTGCCCCTCGCCCTCACCCTGGCGGGCGGCTTCCTCTCCCACCAGGTCATCGACCCCTGGACGATGGACGCCTACGGGGACCAGCTCGACGGAGACGAACGCGTCCAGCTGATCGACCGGGGAGCCGACGCGCTGTCCGAGGCGGACCCCCGGCATCTGGTCGGCCTGACCTGGCAGCTGACCCTCGACGCGTTCGAAGCGCGCGGGCTGCCCGAAGCGGCGGCCCTGCTCAGACTGCGGGCCCGGTTCGCCGCCGAGCCGCTGCCGCTGACTCTGCTCAACCACGCCGACATCGGCGCCGTACTGCCTCGTGCCCGGACCGAGACAGCCCTCAGAGCCCTCCTCGACCAGTCGCTGTCCGAACTGGTCGACGATGCCGGCGCACTCTGCGTACAGAGTCACGGCATCCTGCTCGACAGCGTCTCGGCGGCGACCCCCGCGGACCTGGTGCCCGCCCTCGACACGACAGCCGTCCGGCTGCTCGACGCGGCCGTGCCCGGCGTACCCGACGCGGGTCCGCACGATCCGCGACTGCGCCTGCTGGTACCTCACGCGCTGGCCCTGCTGCGGCACATCGGCGGGCCGTCCGCCGCCGACGCCCTGGCCGTCGCGACGCGGCTGTCGGTCGCCCTGCACCGGACCGGTGACTACCTCTCCGCCGGGGAGACCGCCCGAAGCGCGGCGGACCTCGCACAGCGACTCCTCGGCGCGGACCACCGTACGGTCCTCGCCGCCCGCTCCAGGGCGGGGCGGGCACTGTTCCGGCTGGGCAGGTACGCCGAGGCCGAAGCGGCGCTCCGCGCGGTCCGGGACGCCCAGGAGCGCCTGTTCGGCGCCGGCGACCCCGACACGTTGGACAGCGGCTATGGACTCCAGCTCGTGCTGGCGAACCTCGGCAGACGCGAGGAATCCGTCGCGCTGCTCCGCGACACCGTCGCCGGGCGGCGCTCGGCGCTGGGCCCCACGCATCCGCTGACCCTGCGCGCCCGCGCCAGCCTGCTGGAGATGCTGCCCGCCGCCGAAGTGGTCACCGAGGAAGGCGGCACGCTGCTCACGCTGCCGTCGGAATGCGATCGCTCTCTCGGCCCCGACCACACCGTGACACTGGGCGCCCGGCACAACCACGCGTGGGCGCTGTACCTCCTGGGCCGCTTCGACGAGGCCGACCGTGAGATCCGGCGGGTCGCCGAGACGTATGTGCGGCGCTTCGGACCCGAGTACCCGATCGTGCTCGCCGCCCGGCAACTCCTCTCCCGGACCCGGGCCGCGCTCGGACACGTGGAGGACGGGATCGCGCTGATGACCGACGTCGTCGAGCGGCGGGAACGCGGCCTGGGCCCCGAGCACCCCTTCACGGTCGCGAGCCGCCAACTGTTGGACGCGTACCGATCGGGTCGATGGGGCCCGCCGCAACCGCCTGGCAGATGACGCGGCGGGGTATTCGGCGCGCGGACGAGCCGTGGCCTCAGTAGTGGTAGCGGGCCTTGAGGATCTTGACTTCCTTTTCGTCCACCCGGTAGACGAGCCGGTGCTCGTCGTCGACCCGGCGTGACCAGTAGCCGGACAGGTCGCCCTTCAGGGGCTCCGGCTTGCCGATGCCGGTGAAGGGCGTGCGCTGGATCTCGGCGATCAGGCGCGTGATCCTGCGGGCCATGGCGCGGTCCGAGCCGAGCCAGAACACGAAGTCCTCCCATCCGGCCGGGTCGAAGTGGACGCTCCTCACGCGTCACCCGCCAGCTCTTCCAGCTCTGCCATGGTCCTGGTGACCACGGCCTCGCCGGCCCTGTCCCGTGCGACGGCCTCCATGAGGCTGCGCGCGTTGGCGGGAGAGCGCAGCAGGTAGACGGTCTCCTGCCAGGAGTCGTAGTCCTCGGCGGACATCAGCACGGCGTCGCCGCTCTTGGAACTGATGCGTACGGGGGTGTGGTCGTCGTTGACGCGCTTGATGAGGGGAAAGAGGTCCTTGCGGGCCTCGCTGGCACTTATGGTCATCTGCGGCACCCTCTCCTGGTGGTACTGGAATATGGTACTGCAATGGTACGACATTCTGGTACGGCTTGCGGAGTGAGTTGTCTTCAGTAGCCCCGATCTGGTTCCGGTGGCCAGGGGTGCGCGGGCCGCCGGTTGATCGATCGGTCTGTAGACGGGTATGCAGCGCAAGGGGGGAGTAGGCGCCTGCCCGGCGGCTGGACGCTTCCGGTGCGGGTGGGCAGCGGCCCGCCTTCGCTGTCTCTGTTGGTCGGCCGAACAGGCAGCGGACATTCCGCACGATCGAGGACGAGCGGTGGCGGAGACCACCAGATGGAGAGCGTGACCGGTAATGGCCCAGCAGCCGCTCCTCCTCCGCGATGTCATCGACATCATCGAGGCCGCCCGCGCCCACCGGGACCACGCGGCGGACCTGGTGCACCAGTTGGAGGCCCACGCCTCCTTCCTCGGCCTTGACCAGACCGCCGACACCGGACGGCTCGCCCTCGCCCGCCGCTCCCTGCAACTGCTGGACGTGCTCACGGCGGAGGCGGGCAAGGGCGCGGCCGGGGCGAAGAAGACCGTGAAGGCCATCGCCTCCTTCGACCTCGGCGAGACCAGCGCAGACCGGTACGGGACCTCCATCAAGCAGGCCCACGCCGTCGCGGAGGCCGTGGCCTCCGCCCCTTGGAGCACCCTGGAACTCGCCAACGGACCTGAGGGCGAGGCGCTGCTCGAGTCGCTGCGCAACGTGGCCCGGGACGACCAGCGCACCGCGGACCTGCGCGAGGCCCTCACCCGTACCCAGCGCGAGGTCGTCGCCCTGCTGAAGCGGAACCAGGCCGTCGCCCAGCAGCCCGCGCCCGTCGCGCCGCAGCCCACGGCCGACGACCTGTCCCTGAACACGAACGCGCCGCTCCTGGGCGGAGTTCGACCCGCTGGCCGAGGACACCCCGCGTCGGCGGGCGATGGCCGCCGCCCTTCCCGCCGTGACGGCAGTGTCCCGGACATCGCTCTTCGCGGGCACCCTGATGAAGGGCACCCAGGCCGAGGAGAAACGGCCCTTCCCCGCGCTGAAGCTGTGGAGCGGGGCACCGGCCGCCGTCTTCCACAAGGACGACCTGCGCACCGAGACCGCGGGCGACACCTTCGGCTTCGCCCTCACGGAAGCGCTCACCGACGGCAGGACCCATGTCGCCGTCGTCCTCAACGCCATCGACGACCGCCTTGCCAAGGAACAGAAGCTGGGCGATGGGGCGTGGCGGGTTGACGACGTACCCGGCCTGCGCGACCTGCTCCGGGTGGCGGCGGCCCAGGGCATGGCGGTCGTCGTCACCAGCGACCACGGCCATGTCGTCGACCGGCACGGAACGAAGGCCGACGCGGCCACCGAGCCCGCGTCCGCGCGCCATCGCCTGCCCGGTGGCGGCCCCATCGGCGAACGGGAGATCGCTCTCACCGGACCGCGTGTGGTCTGGCCCGAGCCCGGCGCGTCCATCGTCGCGCTCTGGGACGCGGACTCCCGCTACATTGCCCTCAAGGCCGGCTACCACGGCGGGGCCTCCCTCGCCGAGTTCACCATTCCGGTGCTCGCCTTCCTGCTGTTCGGGGCGGAACCGCCCAAGGGGTGGCGGGAGTTGGGAGACCAGCGGCCACCCTGGTGGGCTCCGGAGGAGGCGGGCCGGCCGGTGTCGGGCGAGCGTTCGGCTCAGGCGGCCGGCGCGGCTCCGAAGAAGGGGACGGCGAAACCCCGCAAGAAGCAGCCTGACCCCGAGTCGCTGACGCGCTGTTCGACGTGGCGCTGACCGTCGGGGGCGACGACACCCTGCTCACACCGACCGTCGTTTCCCGGACCGAGGCGCTTGTCACGATGCTGCTCGACTCGGAGACGTATCAGGTGCAACTCGACGGCCTGGCGCGCAAGCCGCAGCAGGAGCAGGTTTACAAGGCCCTCGCCGCCCTGCTCGACGCGGGCGGCACACCGCCCGTGACCAAAACTGCGTCGGAGGCCTGGAACCCGGAGCCCCGCGCATCAGACTGCCTGGCCATGGATGCAGAGCAGCGGCAACGATCCGTCGTCAGTGGCCGCAACCCTGTCTGCTTCGGCATGGCGCTCGTGGTGCTGTGCGGTGTGTTCTGCGCGTGGGGCGCATCGTCGGGCCGGTGCGCCCGAGGCGCGGCCAGGCCGGCACTGTCCCCGTGACGAGATCTCGCACTCCTCGGAGCACGCCCGACTCATGGCCGAGCTGAGCCTGGCGGGCCACAGGGTCCCGAGACGCCGGTGGACCTGCCGCTCGGCACAGCCGAAGAGGAGTTCCTTCACCGTCCATGACGAGCCGTTCCCGGACGACTTCCAGATCTGGCCCTGCACGCCACGGGTGACGGGTGACGGGTGACGGGTGTCACCGTCCGTGATCCGGTGCCGCGCACGTAGGTGTCCGCGATGAAGTCGGCCGTGCTTCGCACAGGTATGCCTCCGCGTCGTCGATCGGTGTGATGCCGACGCTGCCGGGTGGCACGGCGATCGTCGGCGCCTTCGCCAAACGGGCATGTTCGGGGCGGAAGGGATATGTGGGGTGGGCGGCGCCTATGCGGTTTTGCTGAGGAACGGGCCGTGGCTGCGCGCCCGCGGCCCGCTCTCGATACGGGCGCGTATCGCCTCGTATACAACTCGAACGCCTGTGGCGGCGGAGCGGTTGGTTCGGCATCGCGCCGGAGCCTGTGACGGTGCCGAAATACCGGCGGACGAGCTTGAATACGTGTCACTGCTGCACCATTTGTGGCCTGCTTGACGTCACCTGGTGGGTGCGGCATCATCAAGCTGATCTTTGAAAGTTACCCAAATTCCTGCGTGTCGTCTTGTTCTGGCGTGTTGTCTAAATTGCGGGAAGCTCTTGCGGAGATCGCAACTGGGGGGAGGGGAGAGGGGTGCGATACATCGACGCACGACATCTGGAACGTGATCCTGATCCCGAAGGGGAGGAAATCGCTGCGGAGCTGACAGGGGATGAGCCCGCTTTACTCGATGAATATCGGAGCAAGCTCATTGAGCAGCGAAATCCACTGGGTCTGAACACCGAGGCCTGGGTAACCTGCCGTGAGCAGGCCCAGCACATTCTGAACGAGTGCCGCCACGTTCTGCGGAACGGCGTTGAGATGCCGTTCGATCTGCAACTCGCGCAGAAAACACGTCACTTGGGTGCGACCCGGATAGTGCAGGGAATCGCGCCGATCCACTCCGTTCGCGCGGGATCCCTGTTCGTCCAGGTGGTCGCGGGGTTCCTGGGACGCTCCTCGGCCGCCCGGCAGTGCTGCGGCCAGTGGCAGATGAGGGTGCTGTCGACGCTCCAGGCGTCGATCACCCGCCGACTGGACGAGGGGGCCAGCGGACACGACCTCTTCCTGCTCGATGTCGTACGTGACTCCGCCAAGCAGAGTCGCGACGGCATGGCGCGGGAGATCCATGACCGCATCGGCAGCGCGGCCAGCCTGGCCCTGCGCCAGCTGGAGCTCTACGAACTCTCCCTGAACGGGGCGCCGGGGGAGGACGCCCGCCTGAGCAGCCTCAAAGAGGCGATCCTGGAGACGATGTTCAGCACTCGGGACGTCGTGACCGAACTGCGCACCCGCACCAACACCGCCGGTTCCCTCCAGGTGGCGCTGTCCTCCTTCGTCGCGGCCATGGCGATCGAGGAACCGGTGGTGGAGATCCGGATGGAGGACTCCGGTGATCTGATGCCGGACAAGGTCGGTGACGACCTCTTCCTCGTCCTCCGCGAATGCCTGCGCAACGCCCTGGCGCACGCGTACGCCTCCCACGTGACCATCGAGGCCAGGGTCGACGCCCGTGGGCTCTGGGCCCGAGTACGGGACGACGGGGCCGGGTTCCCCGCGGAGCGGAGCTTCGGCAACGGCCTCACCTCGGTGCTGGAACGGACCCAGCTCATGGGTGGTCAAGTGAGTATCGACAGCGTTCCCGGGAGGGGCACGGTCATCGAGCTCTCGGTGCCGATCGGTGGGGAGTCGAATGCGGACGCCTGACCCGGGCCGGACGCCTGACCCGGGCCGGACGCCTGCCGCGTGCCGGACGCCGGGCGCGGACGAGCCGATCCGCATCATCGCAGTCGACGACCACTCCCTGCTGCGCGGCGCTCTGTGCCAGTTGCTCGGGGTGGAGGACGACCTGCGGGTCGTGGCTGAGGTGGACACCTCCAGAGGACTGGGCGACCTCGTGGCGAGCACGGGGGCGCATGTCGTGCTGCTCGACGTGGAAATGCCCGATCACCATGCGCCCTCCGTCGTCAGCGCGTTGACCGAGCGCTTTCCGGACCTGCA
Source organism: Streptomyces sp. ADMS (assembly GCF_033441795.1). Classification (NCBI taxonomy): domain Bacteria; kingdom Bacillati; phylum Actinomycetota; class Actinomycetes; order Kitasatosporales; family Streptomycetaceae; genus Streptomyces; species Streptomyces sp. ADMS. The sequence continues at coordinate 63,166 of NZ_JAVFVX010000017.1, forward strand.
TGTGCTGATGCTGAGCATGTACAGCCATGGCCCGCTGGTGCAGGAACTGCTTGCCTGCGGAGCCCGCGGTTACCTCCACAAGAGCGTGCCCCGCGATTCGCTGCTGGCCGCGATTCGAAACGTCACGGAGCGCGACTCGCCCCTCGTGATCGCGGTTCCGCGCAGCGGGATTCCGGAGAGTGGGTTCGGCGCGCCCCGGCAAATGCTCTCACGCCGCGAAAAAGAAGTCCTCACTCTTGTCTCGACGGCCCTGAGCAATCGCCAGATCGCCAATGAACTCGGCATCACCGAGGGGACGGTGAAACGGCATCTGCGGAACATCTTCGAAAAGCTCGGCGCCGTCTCCCGTATCGAGGCGGTCAATAAGGCCGTCGACGCTCAACTCATAGCTCCGGTCCGTAAATTCTGATACTCGCCGTGGACGCGAGCGCGCAGCGTCACAGGAAACTCACAGTTGGCCCCGGCGTCCGAACAGCACACGGGGGCCGGAGTTCGTCATGCCCGACAGCACGGGAAGCGGCACGGCAAACCCCCGGTGGCATACACCTTTCGGGGTATGCCGAGTGTCCCATGATGAGCGTGGCGCGAATCCATCCGTGGGGTTAGGTTCGCAGCCATGCCAAGAGTGACGTCTGCGAGACCTGTGAGAACCGCACCGTCCACCTTCGAATCGCACGTCGCGGGACCGGCTCGAACTGCACGTACGAACTGGTTGTCGCTGTGCGTCCGGGAAACCCGGCCCACGGTGCAGATCATCTTCCTGATGCGTTACGCGGTGGCGGGGACGGCCGGGGCGAGCGGGTATTCGGCCTTTCCGCCGGCCTTCGTGTTCGGCGCCGGGGTATGGCTGTGCTCCATCGCCTTCACCTATCTCTACAACGGGGTCACGGACGTGCGGGAGGACCGGGCCAACGGCTCCGGGCGGCCCATAGCGCGCGGCGCCCTGCCCGTCACGGTCGCCCGGGCCGCCGCCTGGACACTGGCCGCGACGGCCCTGACCGGTGGGATCCTGCTGGGGCCCGCGATGTTCGTGGTGACCCTCGGCATGCTGTTGCTGGGATACGCGTACTCGGCGCCCGCGCTCGCCCTCAAGAGCCGGACCCCGGCCACCATCGCCGTGGTGGTGGCCAGTGGATTCCTGACCTACGCCGCGGGCGCCCTGTGCGGCGCCGTCCCGCTCACGGTGGAACTGCTCGTCTTCGCCGTCGCGATGACCCTGTGGATGGGCATGGTCGGGGCGATAGCCAAGGACTTCTCGGACGACGTGGGCGACGCGAAGCACGGCCGCCGCAACTGGACGATCCTGTGGGGCCGTACCGTCACCGCCTGCATCGTCTCGCTCAGCGCCCTCGGCATCGGAGCGGGCGTGCTCGTCAGCGCCGTCGAACTCGACGCGCCGGCGCTGCTCGTGCCCGGGTTCGTGGTCCTCGGCGGGGCGCTGGTCCTGTCGGCGGCGGCCCTCACCGCCCGGGCCGGCGACACCCGCTCCCGCCGCAGGCGGCCGTACCGCATCTTCATGATCACGCAGTACACGGCGCACTGCGTCGTCCTCGCCCAGCCTGTCGTCTGACACGCGGGAGTTCGGGAGCGGCCGCGAGGCGTGGACCGCTGGGCAACTCCGAGGCCCGAACGGCGGCCCGAGGCCCGAACCAACAGCGTCGACCCAATCAACAGCACCGAGTTCAAGGGGCGAATGGCCGATGAACAACACGGGGGTAGCTCTCCGCGTTCAGCTTCTGGGACCGATACGCGCGTGGAGACACGGGAAGGAGGTGGCGCTGGGTCCGCCCAAACAGCGCGCGGTCCTCAGCCTGCTCGCGAGCCGGGCGGGCGAGGTCGTGGGCCCCGAGACCATCACGAGCGCTCTCTGGGGCAGCGACACCCCGCATACGGCGGCCAACGGCGTGCACACCTACGTGGCGGGGTTGCGCCGCGTGCTGGAGCCGGGGCGCGGCAGAAGGGGGGCCAGCACACTCCTCACCTCGGAACCCGGGGGGTACTGCCTGCGCATGGACCCGGCCGAGGTGGACGCGACACTCTTCGTCCAGCGGCACACCCTCGCGCGAAGGTCCCGCGAGGGAGGCCACGTCGACACGACCCTCGGGTTGTACGAGGGGGCCCTGGCGTCATGGCACGGCGAGGCCTACTCCGGTGTCCCCGGGCCGTTCGCCGCCATGGAGAGCTTACGTCTGCGGGACCTCCGGCTGACCGCGGTCGAGGAGTGGGCCGCCGTCATGCTGGAGGCCGGGCGGCACACGGAGGCGGTCAGCGAACTCACCCGCGCGGTGGCCGATGAGCCGCTGCGCGAGAAGCTGCGAGGGCTGCTCATGCAGGCGCTCTGTCGCAGCGGTCGGCAGGTGCAGGCCCTCTCCGTGTACATGGAGACGCGCCAACTGCTGCGGCGGGAACTGGGCATCGAGCCGGGTGCCGAGCTGCGCGACGTCCATCAGCAGATCCTGGCCGGGGGAGAGAGTGCCCCGGTACCCGACGGGCACCCGACGGGCGGACCGGCCGACCGCGCCGGGACGATCACGGGCGTCCGGGAGACCCTGACGGTCGACATCCCCAAGCCCGCCCAACTCCCGCCACTGGCACGAGGGTTCACCGGTCGTGTCCGAGAACTGGAGCAGCTGGACGGCATGCTGGGCGACGAGTGCCCCGAACGGGGCCAGGCCGCCTCGGTGGTCATCGTCCACGGGCCGGCGGGCGTCGGCAAATCGGCGCTCGTGGTCAAGCTCGCGCACCGCCTCTCGGACCGCTTCCCGGAGGGGCAGCTCTATGTGGACCTGGGGGGCAACGGGCTGCGGGGCAGGCCGCTGAGCGCCTCGGACGCGCTGCTGCAAGTGCTGACCAGCCTCGGTGTCGACAGCGCGCGAATACCCAGGGACCCGGCGGCCCGCACCACGCTCTACCGCAGTCTGCTGCACGACAAGCGGATGCTGGTGGTGCTGGACGACGCCCTCAGCGCGGACCAGATCAGGCCGCTGATCCCGCACGGTCCGTCCTGCGTCGTCGCCACCAGCCGACAGCGGTTCCGCGGACTGGCTGCTCGGGACGGGGCGCGCACCGTGCCGGTCGGACCGCTGGTCGACGGCGAGGCGGCACAACTGCTCACCACCCTGTGCGAAGGGCGGTTCGGCGGGCAGGAGGCGACCGCCCTGCGACTGGCGGCCCTGTGCGGCGGACTTCCGCTGGCGGTGCGCATCCTCGCCGAGAAGCTCACCGCCAACTCCGGTGTGCCGTTGGACGCCCTGCTGGAGCAGTACGGGGCGGAGAGCGGGCGGCTGGACCGTCTCACGGTGGCGGACGACGCGCTGGCCAGCATCCGCAACGTGTTCGAGACGTCCTACCAGGCGCTGCCCGCCGAGGCGGCGCGCATGTTCCGCCACCTGGGTCTGTACCGGGACGGCCTGATCACGGTCCGGATCGCGGCCGCGCTGGCGGACACCGACGCGCACACCGCGCGCCGACTGCTCGACACGCTGGTCGCCAACCATCTGCTGGAGGAGGAGGGCGGGTTCTGGTACCGCTTCGCCGACCTCATCGGGATCTACGCCGCCGAGTGCGCGCGGCGTGAGCCGCCGTTGAACCGGGAAGCGGCCCTGACCCGACTGGACGATCTGAGATCGGCCATTCCGTGGCCGAGGTCGGCGGCCGACGAGTGCGTGTCCAGAGTCGGTCCCGATGAGCCGGCCCTCGAAGAACACGGGAACGCGGTCCGACGGCTCGGGGTGTCCGGCGGTCGCCAGGACGCACCCAACTGGCCTGATTCGGCCCCCTCTTCGCGTTGTAGGGGCTGCGGGTCGACTGCGGTCGTGATTTGATACGAGCCGTTCTCGTATCAATACTCCTTGACTCCCGAGAGGAATCCCCGTGTCAACAGATGCCATCTGGGACAACCCCAAGCGTTGGTGGGCGCTTGGCGTCCTGGTCGTCTGCGTCCTCGTGAACGGCCTGGACGCGACCATCCTGTACGTGGCGATGCCGGAGCTGGTCGACGCGTTAGGCGCCTCCAACTCCGAGCTCCAGTGGTTCCACAACGCCTACCTGCTGGTCTTCGCGAGCCTGATGCTGCCTTTCGGCGTGCTCGCCGACCGCATCGGTCTCAAGCGGCTGCTGCTGGGGGGGCTCGGGGTCTTCGGCCTCGCCTCGGCATACGCCATGGCCGTGGACAGCTCGGGAGAACTGATCGTCGGCCGCGCGGTCATGGGGCTCGGTGCGGCCGTCATCACGCCCGTGTCGCTCGCCATGCTGCCGGTGCTCTTCGCGCCGCAGGAGCGGGCCCGGGCGCTGGCGATCTGGTCGGCGGGGGTGGCCCTGGGACTGCCCATCGGCCCGCTGGCCGGCGGCTGGCTGCTGGAGCACTTCTGGTGGGGATCGGTGTTCCTGATCAACATCCCGATCGTCGCGCTGGCCATGGTGGCCGGGCTGTTCCTCTTCCCGGAGCGCAGGGGGCAGCGGGAGCACGCGTTCGACTGGCAGGGGGCCGTGCTGTCCGTGATCGGGCTGGGATCGCTCACCTACGCCCTGACGCAGGCGCCCGAGGAGGGCTGGCTGAGTGCGGCCACGCTCGTCGGGGCCGCGGTGGGAGCGGTGTTCCTGACCCTGTTCGTCCTGCGTGAGCGGGCCACCGAGCATCCGCTGCTGGACGTCCTGGCGTTCCGCAACCGGCGCTTCGGCGCCTCCGTGGCGGCGCTGCTGATGGTCCACTTCGCCATGACCGGCTTCCTGTTCATGCTCAGCCCCTACCTCCAGGCCGTGCTGGGCAACTCGTCGTTCGGCACGGGCGTGCGGATGCTGCCGGTCGTCCTCGCGGTGATGGTCGGCGCGGGCAGCGCCGAACGCCTGGCTCCGCGGGTGGGACCGCGAGGCCCGGTCACGGCGGGCCTGCTGCTGCTGGGCGGCGGTCTGCTGATCTTCTCCTCCACGGGCGTGGATTCGAGCGACACCTTCGTCGCCCTCGCCCAACTGCCGCTCGGCCTCGGTATCGGCCTCACACTGGCGATCGCGATGCACACCGCCCTGTCCACGGCACCCGACGAGAAGTCCGGCGAGGCGTCCGGCGCGACCAGCGCCTTCCGTCAGGTCGGCGGTGTCGTCGGGGTGGCCGTGCTCGGCAGTGTGCTCGGCACCGCGTACAAGGACGACATGGAGTCCGCCACCCGAGGGCTGCCCGAACCCGCGGCCGATGCGGCGGGCGAGACGGTCGGAGCCGCCCTGCAGGTCGCGGCGCAACTGGGGAGCAAGGGCGAGGCACTGGCCGAGACCGCCCGGAAGGTCTACGTGGACAGCATGGACCTCGCCCTTGTCGGCGGCGGCATGGTGCTCTTCGTGCTGGCGGCGGTGGTGTTCGCCTGGATGCCCTCGGGGGCGGCCAGGGCCCACGAGAAGCCCGCCGGCCCCGTCGGGAAGCCCGCTGAGCTCGAGGACGAGCGCGTAGGATGAACTCTGCGAAGCGAACAGGGAGTTCGGCGGCACGTTTACCGAAGGGCTGACTGGACAGATGCGCGAAACCCGTGAAGGTCACCAGCTCGCACCCCGGACAATCGGCCGTCCGCGCAGCAGGAACGCCGACACCGCGATCCTGAAGGCGACGGTGTCGCTGCTGGGCGAGTCCGGTTTCCAGGGGCTCACGATGGAGCAGGTCGCCCGGCGCGCCGGTGTCGGCCGGGCGACCGTCTACCGGCGCTGGAAGACGAAGGAAGAGATGATCATCAACGCGCTCGACTCGTTGATGGCCGACTTCGACGTCCCGGAGACCGGTGACCTGCACGGCGATCTGTTCGCGATGACCTGCTGGCTGCGGGACGGTCTGCTGAACGCCCCCGAGGGGCGCCTGCTGCCCCACCTGGCCGCTCAGGCGGTCAGCGACCCGAACTTCCCCACCAGTCATATGGAGACCTGGGTCTGTCCCTGGCGGGACGCCGTGGAACGCGTGCTGGTCGGCGGGCAGGACATGGGTCTCGTACGCAAGGACGTCAACGTCACGGGCATCGTCGACATGCTGGGCGGAGTGGTCATCCTCCGGCTCTTCCTGGGACACGGACGGCCGCTGTCCGAGGACCAGATCAAGGACATGGTGGACGCCGTGCTGCACGGGGCCCTCGCCAAGGGCTGACAGCCCCTGTCCGGTGTGCCGGGCGTTCCGCGGCGGGCGTCGGTGCTGTCGTGGCCCCGTACCCGCTTCCCTCCGTTCGGCGGCAGTCGTGCGTTCGCGCACGCTCGCGCCCATTTGGAGCCCTTTCATGCCAGAACAGGCCCACCCTCCGCTCTCCGTACCCCGCCCCCCCGGCGAGACCCGTACCTGGCCCGGCTCCTTCGCGGACCGGCTGACCTCCCCGCTGCCGGGCGTCACGGACTTCGTCCGCCTGGCGCTGCGCGGGGAGCGGCTGCGGCCTCCGGCCGACACCATGCCGCAGATCAAGGAACTCCCTTACGAACCAGGCCCGTTGCCCGATGCCGGACCCAATGGGATCGGGCTGACCTGGGCCGGGCACGCCAGCTGGGTCGTGCGGGTGGGCGGACTGACCGTCCTCACCGACCCCGTCTGGTCACGCAAGATCTTCGGCACGCCGGACCGGGTCACCCCGGTGGGGGTTCCCTGGGAGGAGCTCCCCCCGATCGACGCGGTCCTCATCAGCCACAACCACTACGATCATCTCGACGCCCCCACCCTCGCCAGACTGCCCCGGGACACCCCGCTGTTCGTGCCGGCCGGAGTCGCCCGCTGGGCCCGCGCCCGGCGGTTCACCCACGTCACCGAACTCGACTGGTGGGAGGCGGGGGAGCTGAAGGGGGAGGCGGGGCCGGTCCGGTTCGACTTCGTCCCCTCGCACCACTGGAGCCGGCGCGGGCTGAACGACACCTGCCGCAGTCTGTGGGGCGGTTGGATGATCACCGCTCAGGACGGCAAGCGCGTGTACTTCGCCGGGGACACCGGCTACGGCCACTGGTTCGAGGAGATCGGCCGGCGATACCCGGGAATCGACGCGGCGCTCCTGCCCATCGGTGCCTACGAGCCACGCTGGATGCTGGCCCCGGTCCACACCTCGCCCGAAGAGGCGGTACAGGCGTGCGCCGACCTCAAGGCGCGGATCATGGTCCCGATGCACTGGGCGACCTTCCTGCTCTCCGCCGAGGCACCGCTCGAACCCCTGCACCGCGTGCGGGCGGCCTGGGCGGCGGCGGGCCATTCGGACGACGAACTCTGGGACCTGCCCATCGGGGCGTCCCGGGTACTCGGCGGAAACTGACCGGAATCCAGATCGGGTCGGCCGGGGCCGACCGGTCTGGATTTTCCATTTCAGGCATGTAAACAATCCTCGAATGTTTCCGAAATGCCTCGCCAGAAGGGATCCAGAGAGTATCCAGACCTCCTCCATTTAGGTTGCATCCAGACTTTCTCCAGGAGGGTTGATGCAGACTCGTGGCGTGTACTGGAGCAGGACAGCGCTCTTATTCGTCACCGTGCCTGCATCGGACGAGGGGAAGGTCTACGCATGTCGTCCAGTCTTTTCGGAATTTCCGCCGACTATGACGTCATAGTCATCGGGGGAGGACCGGCCGGTGCTACGACGGCCGGGCTCCTCGCCAAGCGCGGCCACCGGGTGCTCGTACTCGACCGGGAACGTTTTCCGCGCTATCACGTCGGTGAGTCGCTCATTCCCGCCTTCATGCGTCCCATGGAGGAAATGGGGCTCACCGAGCGCATGGATGAGCGGGGCTTCGAGCGGAAGTACGGCGGAAGTCTTGTCTGGGGCAACAACCAGATCCCCTGGAAGTTCGCCTTCCTCAAGGGGAAGTACCCGTACGCGTTCCACACCCGCAGGGCCGACCTGGACGCACTGATCCTGGACCGGGCCCGGGAACTGGGCGCCCACATCATCGAGGACGCCACGGTCAAGGAGCCGATCGAGGAGAACGGCCGGGTCGTCGGCGTCCGCTACACCCTCCGTGGCACGGAGGGCGTCCAGGAGGTGCGCGCCGGGCTCGTGGTGGACGCCTCCGGCCAGGCCCGGGTGCTCAGCCGCCGGTTCACCGAGGTCAAGTGGCACGACGAGCTGCGCAACGTCGCCGTGTGGACGTACTTCGACAACTGCGAGCGGCTCGAAGGCGACGAGTACACCAACATCCTGATCGAAGGCCTCGACGATGGCTGGTTCTGGGCCATCCCGATCGACAAGGGCACCATCAGCGTCGGCTACGTGACCCGGTCCGCGACGGCCGGTGAGTCCGGGCACTCGCTGGAGCAGCTGTTCCACGACGAGCGGGGACGCACGACCAAGCTCAAGCACATGCTGCGCGGTGCCCGGCAGTCCGCCGGCTTCCGCACGGCGCGCGACTGGTCGTACCACTCGGACCGGTTCTACGGCGACGGCTGGGTGCTGGTCGGCGACTCCGCCGCCTTCGTCGACCCGCTGTTCTCCACCGGTGTCGCCCTGGCGTCGCTGGCCGGCAGCACCCTGGCCACGATCGTCGACCAGATCATCAAGCACCCGGAGATCGAGGAGAAGGCGCTCGACCGTTACGCGACCGCGTATTCGGGATTCTTCGACGAGATCCGTGAATTCGTCGAGCGGTTCTACGACCGCACGAAGTACAAGGAGTTCTACCACAGCCTCGCCCAGGAAATGATCGACCCGGAACACGAGCAGAAGCCCGCCGACGACTTCGTCACACTGATCTCCGGCCTCAGCGGAAACCACCCGATGTTCCACATCGGATTGGATGACCTGATCTCGGATGCGGCGAGTCAGGAACCCGCCGAGTCCTGAACCCCGTGCGGGACAGCCGCCGCGCCGTGGCGGCTGTCCCGTCGTGCCCGAAAACCAGTTGCGCCGATTGGTGAGGACCGTTCCGGGAAATGTCTAGTCATCAACTTCAGATCCTGTTCCTCGACATCGCACTGATTCTTCTGCTGGCCCGTGGTCTGGGGCATCTGGCCGCCCGTGTCCAGCAGCCGCCGGTCGTCGGGGAGATCCTCGCGGGAGTGCTGCTCGGCCCAACCCTGCTCAACGGCGCGCTGAGCGACAACCTGTTCCCCTCGGAAGTACGTCCGATGCTGGTCGGCATGGCCAATCTCGGCGTCGTGCTCTTCATGTTCGCGGTCGGTCTCGAAATCGAGCAGAGCACTCTGCGAGGCCACGGAAGGCTCACCGCGTCGACGGCACTGGGTTCCACGGCGGTGCCGTTCGTGCTCGGCGTCGGCCTCGGGCTGGTCTTCCTGAACAGTCACGACACCGACAACCCCACCGCGTTCGTGGTCTTCATCGGGCTCTCCGTCTCGGTCACCGCGTTCCCGGTCCTCGCCCGCATCCTCACCGATCGCGGGCTGAGCAGGACGGCGGTCGGCTCCATCGCGCTGGCGACGGCGGCGGTCGTCGACGTGGTGGCCTGGGTGGCGCTCGCCGCGGTCAACGCGTCCGTCGGCGGCGCCGGAAGCCACTGGCTGGTCGCACTCACGCTGCCGTACGCGGTGTTCATGGTGCTCGTGGTCAGGCCGCTGCTGAAGTGGTTCCTCGCCCCGGGCGGCGAGGCGCGGACCTTCACTCCATGGCGGTTCGCGGTCGTCCTCATCGGAGCGCTGCTGTCCGCCACCGCGACCGAGGCCATCGGCATGCACTTCATCTTCGGTGCCTTCCTGTTCGGCCTGGTGGTGCCGAGGGAGGGCGCGCAGGCCCTGCGGGCAGACATCCACGACCGCACCAGCCACCTCACCGGACTGCTGCTGCCCATCTACTTCGTGGTCGCCGGCTTCCAGGTCGACCTGAGCGGACTCGGCGCCGACGGACTGGTGGAACTCTCACTGATCCTGATGGTCGCGGTGGTGGGCAAGTTCGGCGGCACGTACCTCGGAGCCCGGCTCCAGAAACTGCCGGGCCGCCCGTCCGCCGCCCTCGCCGCACTGATGAACACCCGCGGCCTGACCGAGCTGGTCATTCTCGGAGTGGGCCTTCAGATCGGCCTCCTGGACAACTCGTTGTACTCCCTGATGGTGGTCATGGCCGTGGTCACCACCGTGATGACCGGCCCGCTGCTGTCGCGCGTCTACACGAAGCCCGTGGAGCCGGACCTCCGGTCGGCGGACACGCGCCGGGAGGACGCCAGGGCCTCCACCTAGTCACCACCCAGGCATCTCGTCACATGGGTACACAGGCGCCGCCCGGCACGGCCCAGCGGAACACGTCGGCCCCCACCCAGAGGGACACACACGATATGTATCTGGTCGAACGTGAGCGGGAGCTCGCCGCGCTGTCGGAGTTGCTCGGGGAACGCGCCCGGGGCGGCGGGGGCGCGGCGCTGATCTCCGGTGGTATCGGTTGCGGCAAGACCGCTCTGCTGACCGAACTGGGCGGCAGAGCGGCAGAGCTGGGCTTCCAGGTGCTGGGGGCGGTCGGATCGCTGGCCGAGAGACGGTCCACGGGCGGCGTGCTGGGACAACTCCTGCGGTACGTGGATCTCCCGGCGGAGGACCACCGGGTACTGACCGGGCTGCTGGAGCGGGCCGGCGCCCCGTTCGCCGAGACGGGTCCCGGACCCGTCGCGCTCGATCCCGGGACGGCGCTCGCTCTGCGACGCCTGTGCTCCGCTGTCGAACGGCTCGCGGCGCGTGCTCCGCTGCTGCTGTGCGTCGACGACGTCCAGTTCACCGACCCGCTGTCCGTCCACTGGCTCCTGCTGGTACTGCGGCGGTTGTCGGCCGCCCCGATCGTGCTGGTGATGACCGAGTGCACCCTGTCCCGCCCCGCCGACCCCCGGCTGCACGCGGAACTGCTGCGCCGACCCGGTTACCGCCCCCTCACGCTGAACAGGCTCTCCCGCGACGGTGTGGCCGCCGTACTGGCCCAGCGCTTCACCCCCGCGCTCGCGCGGGCTCTGGCGGACGACTGCCACACCGTCAGCGGCGGCAACCCGCTGCTCGTGCTCGCTCTCGCCGAGGACAACGGCTGTCGCGCCACCGACCCCGACGGCTCCCCGCTCGTCGTGGCCGACGCCTACCTCGACGCCGCGACGGGCTGTCTGCACCGCGGCTGGCCCGCCCTGCCGCGGATAGCCCAGGCACTCGCCGTACTCGACGGGGACGTCGGCCCGCCGGAGCCGAACGGCCCCGCGGAAGCCCGTGCGCACCCCCGTACCGTACGACCCGGCACCCGCCTGGTGGCCAGGCTGGCGGACGTGGAGGAGCCGGTCCTCGTCCGCGGGATGCGGGCGCTCGACACGGCAGGGCTGCTCACCGACGGCCGGCCACCGCACCCCGTGGCGCGCATCGCCGCGCTCGGCGGCCTCAGCGGGCAGGAGCGCTCGGCGTTGCGCCGGCGAGCGGCGGAACTGCTGTACGAGGAGGGCGCGCCCGCGGTCACCGTCGCCCGGCAGTTGCTCGCCGCCGAACCGGTACGGCTGCCCTGGACGGTTCCCGTGCTGCGCGAGGCCGCCGAGCGGCACCTGGTGGCCAGCAGACCCGCCGAGGCCCAGGCCTGTCTGGAGGCGGCCCTGCGGGTCTGCGACGACGAGGTCGAGCGGCTCAGGCTCAAGGCGCTGCTCGCGGGTACGGCCTGGGTGCTCGACCCGTCGATCGGCGCCCGGCATCTGGTGGAACTCGCCGCCGCGGTGCGCGACGGACGGCTGCCGGACCAGTACGCGCTGATGCTTGCCAAGTACCTGCTGTGGCACGGCCGGTTCGACGAGGCCGCCGACGCGATCGAGCGCATCAGCCTGAGCGGGGACGCCTCCGACCCGGTGGCCGCGGCGGAGGCCCGGGCCACGCGGGAACTCCTCTCCGCCACCTACCCCGCGCTGGTGTCCAGGACCGGCGGACGGCCGCGCCCCGAGACACGGCGGCGGGGCGCCTCGCCGGGCGATCCGCGCAGCCGGGGAGCAGCCGCGCTCTCCCAGGTGCTGAGGCACGGCCCCGGGCAGCCTGCGGTGATCGCGGCGGAGGCCGCGATGCGGGCCATGCGGCTGGGCCGGAACACCCACGAGTGGCTCACGTGTGCCGTGTCGGCGCTGCTGTTCGCGGACCGGATCACCGCCGCGGCAGACTGGTGCGACCACTGGCTGGCCGAGGCGAGGAGCCGTCAAGTCCCCCTGTGGACAGCCGAGTTCTCCTCCCTGCGGGCGGGGATCGCGCTGCGACAGGGCAACCCGGTGCAGGCCAGGGAGCTCGCCGAGGCGGCGCTGGCCCAAGTGCCCGTTGAGAGCTGGGGCGTGTGCATCGGCGGACCGCTGGCCAACCTGATCCAGGCCAACACCGACACCGGCAACCACGCCGCCGCGGCCGAGTACCTGGACGTACCGGTCCCCGAGGGCATGTTCCACAGCCGCTTCGGCCTGTACTACCTCCAGGCCAGAGGGAGCCACTACCTGGCCACCGGTCAACCGCACGCGGCGCTGGACGACTTCGCCACCTGCGGCGAGCTGATGCGCCACTGGGGCTTCGACCAGCCCGCCCTGATCCCCTGGCGCTCCGGGGCGGCCCGCGCGCGGCTGGCCCTCGGCTCCGCCGCGGCGGCACTCGAACTTGCCCGGGAGCAGCTGGAGCTGGCAGGTGAGGAGCGGTCCCGCACCCGGGGCATGGCGCTGCGGGCGGTCGCCGCGGCGAGCCGGCCCTCGCAGCGGGCGGCTCTGCTCAGGAACGCCGTGGTGGTCCTGGAGGCCTGCGGCGACCGGCTTCAACTGGCGGGCGCGCTCGCCGACCTCGGGACGGCCCTGGCGCGGGCCGGCCGACCGGTCCGTGCCAGGACGCTGCTCGACAGGGCCGTCCGCCTGGCCGAGGAATGCGGCGCGCCTGATCTGGCCGACGAGGCGCGCTCGACGCGGGCCGCGCCGTTCGGGGCCGCTTCAGGAGGCCGGACGGACGCGGTCGGCTCCGCCCCGCCGGACCGGATGTACGACGTGCTGAGCACGGCGGAGCAGCGGGTGGCCGAACTGGCCGGTCGCGGGCACACCAACCGGCAGATATCCGAACGGCTGGGCATCACCGTCAGCACCGTCGAGCAGCACCTCACCCGGATATTCCGGAAGCTCGGCGTGCGGACCCGTGGTGACCTGCCGACGGGCGGCGCCATCGAGGCGGTCGCGGGCTGAACCAGGAGAACGGGCGCACACGCTCGACAAAGGACCGGTCAATCACCTTAGGGGTTGCAGAGAATGAAGAATGGCATGAATCGGAGCGACCAGTACGACGTGGCGATCCTCGGCAGCGGTATGGCCGGAGGAATGCTCGGCGCGGTGCTGGCGCGCAACGGGGTAAAGGTGTTGCTGCTCGACGCGGGAACGCATCCGCGCTTCGCCGTGGGTGAGTCGACGATCCCGTACACCTCGGGAATGACGAGGCTGGTTGCCGAGCGCTATCAGGTTCCCGAACTGCGGGCGCTGTCCAGCTTCAAGGGAATCCGCGAGAACGTCTCGCGCAACTGCGGACAGAAGCAGAACTTCGGGTTCGTCTACCACCGTGAGGGACAGTCCCAGAACTGGCAGGAGATCAACCAGTTGGTGGTGCCGTCCGTCCTGCGTACGGAAACTCATCTCTTCCGTCAGGACATCGACGCGTATCTCTTCCACGTCGCCGTCAAATACGGTGCCACACCTCGGCTGAACACCCGTATCGCCGACGTCGAGATAGACCCGGACAGCGGTGCGGTACTGCGCACGGACAGCGGTGAGGAGTTCCGTGCCAGTTATGTGGTCGACGGGAGTGGATTCCGTTCCCCGCTGGCCGAGAAGTTCGCGCTGCGTGAGACGCCCACCCGGGCGCGGACGAACTCGCGGTGCCTGTTCACGCACATGATCGGCGTGGAGCCCTTCGACAAGGCGCCCGCCGCCCGGCGGCACGACCAGCCCAACCCCTGGCACCACGGAACCCTGCACCACGTCTTCGACGGCGGCTGGCTCTGGGTCATCCCCTTCGACAACAGCCCCGAGTCCCTCAACCCGCTGTGCAGCGTGGGGCTCACGCTAGACCCGCGGGTCTTCCCCAAGGGCGACGAGGACCCGCAGGAGGAGTTCGACGACTTCCTGCGCCGCTTCCCGGAGATCGCCCACCAGTTTCGCAATGCCTCGGCCGTGCGCCCGTGGGTCTCCACCGGCCGGCTCCAGTACTCGGCCAAGCAGGTCGTCGGTGAGCGGTTCTGCCTCACCTCGCACGCGGCCGGTTTCATCGACGCGCTGTACTCGCGCGGCCTGACCAACACGCTCGAACTCGTCAACGCCCTGGGCTGGCGCATCATCGCGGCCGCCAAGGACGGTGACTGGTCCATGGACCGGTTCGGGTATCTGGAGGACCTCCAGCAGGGGCTCTTCGACTTCCACGACGACCTCGTCTACAGCTCGTTCGTCGGATTCCGCGACTACGAGCTGTGGAATGCGGTCAACCGGACCTGGATGCTCGGCACCATGCTCGGAAACGTCATGCTGGAAGACGCCTTCTACCGGTTCGAACGCACCGGGAACGACGCGGTATTCCGTGAGCTCGAAGAGCACGGACACCCGGGATCGCCCCTTCCGATCAGCTCCGGATTCAACGAGATGGGCCACCGCGCCCGGGAACTGTGCCGCGCCGTGGAGGCCGGGACGGAGCAGCCGGGGGACGCGGCCAGGAAGATTTTGCAGGTCATTCACGAAGCCGACTTCATCGCCCCCTCCTTCAAGTTCGGAGAACGTGACACCCGGTGCTTCGCCATGTCTCCGGGCAAGATGCTGATGAATGCCCGGTGGTGCCGGAACGATGCTCCACCGGAGATCGGGAAGCGAATGATCAACGCGAGTAAGGGGCTGGTCCGTATGCGGCTGAAGGCCGGTAGGTAATTCGTCGGAACACCCCACCCCTATACGTTCTTGAGGGGCCCCTGGGAATGCCGACCCGTCGCGCGAGCAGGGGGTGTTCCCGGGGAAGCACGGCCCATATTCTGACGAGTGAGCGCTCCACGGATATCCGGCATCAATGATGCTGCCGTAGAGGTCCTGGAGCGCTCGTACTTCCGGGCGGCACGGCTTCGGACCCGGTGAAACCCCTCCAGGACGAGAAGGCAGCGAATGGACGCGAACTCAGCGCTTGACCCCGCAGACCTGATCGCCGTCGTCGGCATGGCCGGCCGGTTCCCGGGAGCCCCGGACACCGAGAGCCTGTGGACGCTCCTGATGGAGCGCCAGGAGGCCATCGGGCCCGTACCGGCCGACCGCTGGGACAGCACGGTCCAGCTTGACCCGGAGCTGAGAATCCCCGCCGTCGGCGGGTTCATCGACGACATCGACCTCTTCGACGCCGGGTTCTTCGGGGTCTCGCCCCGCGAGGCCGCCGCGACGGACCCCCAGCAGCGGCTCCTGCTGGAGGTGGGATGGCGCGCTCTCGAGGACGCCGGCCAGCGCGCCGCCGACCTCGCCGGCACCCGCACCGGCGTCTACGTGGCGTCGGTCTGGCACGACTACGAACTCCTGCGCAAGGCACGGGGCGCCCGGCACACCTCGCACACTCTGGTCGGCACGGGGCGCGACATCCTCGCCACCAGGCTGTCGTACTTCCTGAAACTGCGCGGACCGAGCCTGGCCGTGGACACCGGCTGCTCCTCCGGCCTGGTCGGGCTCGACCTGGCCGCCCGGGCGCTGCGGCACGGCGACATCGACGCCGCGATCGTCGGCAGCACCAACCTGATGATGGACCCGCACGTCACCGTGGGCCTGACCCACTTCGGCGGACTGTCACCGGACGGCCGCTGCGCCTCATTCGCCAAGTCCGCCAACGGCTTCGTACGCGGTGAGGGCGTCGCCGTGGTCTACCTGAAGACCCTGAGCCGGGCGCTGGCGGACGGCGACCGGGTCCACGGCGTCATCGTCAGCACCCTGTCGAACAACGACGGGGGCGGGCACAGCATGGTGAGCCCCAGCCAGGAGGGGCAGGAGGACCTGCTGCGCCGCACCTACGAGCAGAGCCCGGTACCCGCCTCGGCCCTCTCCTACGTCGAGGCGCACGGCACCGGCACCAAACGCGGCGACCCGACCGAGGCGGCGGCCCTCGGCGGCGTCCTGGGCCGGGCACGGCCCGCCGGGGATCCGCTGCCGATCGGCTCCGTGAAGACCAACATCGGTCATTTGGAGGGGAGTTCGGGTCTCGCCGGACTTTTCAAGGTACTGCTCTCGCTCCGCCACCGGGTGGTACCCCCGACCCTGCACGCCGAGGAACTCAACCCCGACATCCCCTTCGACGACCTGAACCTGAGCGTGGTGCGCGAGCCGCTGCGGCTGCCCGACGACCGCCCCGTCTACCTCGGCGTGAACTCCTTCGGCTGGGGCGGTACCAACGCACACGTCGTCGTGGCGAGCCCGCCCGCCGAGGCCGCCAAGGCCCCCGGCGCACACCGGCCGACCGGCACCGGGCTGCCCGCCGTGGTCACCCTGTCCGCGCGGCACGCCCCCGTCCTGGCCCGGCGCGCGGCCCAGCTGCACGACAACCTCCCGGCCCTGCCCGTCGGGGAGGCCGCCGTCACCGAGCTGGCCGGGACCCTGGCCTGGCGCCGCGACCACTTCCCCGAGCGGGCGGCGTTCCTCGCGGCCGGACCCGAGGAACTGCGCACGGCGCTCACGGCGCTCGCCGAGGACCGCGCCGACGCCACCGGTGTGGTGACCGGCCGGGCGACACCGCGGGGCCGCACCGCCTTCGTCTTCCCCGGTCAGGGGTCGCAGTGGCGGGACATGGGTCGCGAACTGTACCGGGACAGCCCGGTGTTCGCCGCCGTCGTCGACCGCTGTGCCAAGGCCCTCGCACCGCACACCGACTGGCATCTGCTCGACGTCTTCACCGACACCGGCGCCTCCTTCAGGGCGGCGGAAGGCTCCGTCGTGGAGAACTGGACGACCCGCACCGACGTCCTGCAACCCGTCCTGTGGGCGATGTCGCTCGGTCTCGCCGAGCTGTGGCGGGCGGCGGGCGTCGAGCCCGACGTCGTCCTCGGCACCAGCCAGGGCGAGATCACCGCGGCCACCTGCGCGGGCGTTTTGTCGTACGACGACGCCGCGCTCATCCTCGCCCGGCGCGGCTCGCTGATCACCCGCAAGGTGTCGGGGCGCGGACTGATGCTCGCCGTGGACCTGGACCGCGAAGCCGCGACGCGGGCGATGGAGGGCTTCGAGGACGAGGTGTCCTTCGCCGCGCACAACGGCCCCCACATGTCGGTGCTCTCCGGCGACAAGGACCACATCCTGGCACTCAAGGAGCTGCTGGAGGCCGAGGGCACGTACTGCGGGCTCGTCAACATCGACTACGCCTCGCACAGCGCGGGCATGGAGGAACTGCGCGACGACATGATGTCGGAGCTCTCCTCGGTCCGGCCCGGCGCCGGGGTGATCCCGGTGATGTCGACCGTCGACGCCCGGCTGGTGGAGGGCGGCGAACTCGACGCGGACTACTGGGTACGGAACCTGTGCAGGCCCATCGAGCTCGTCTCCTCGATGACCGCGCTGCTCGACGACGGAGTCACCCACATCGTCGAGATCAGCCCGCACCCGGTACTGGCCCCCGCGCTGGAACAGCTGGCGGCCGAACGCCCCGAGCCGCCCGCCGTACTCACCACGCTGCGCCGCGGACAGGGCTCCACCCACGACTTCGCCCGGGCCCTGGCCCGCGCCTACACCGCCGGCCTCGAACCCTTCGGCGGGCTGCCCCGTGACAGCCGGTTCCCGGTGCCCGGCTACCCCATGGAACGAGAGAGCTTCTGGCCGGCCGAGGGCAGGCGCCGTACGGCCGCCGCCCAGGGCTTCGAGGCCGCCCCGCTCACCCCGGCTCCGGGCCGGGCCGGAGTCTGGCAGGGCGCACTGGAACTCTCCCTGGAGGAGCAGCCCTGGCTCGCCGACCACAAGCTGTACGACACGGCGGTGCTGCCGGGCGCGGGCATGCTGGCCCTGGCACTGCACACCGCCCGGGCCCGGACCGGGACCATGCCGCGCCGGCTCGCGGATGTCGTGTTCCGCAAGGAGGTGACGCTGGACCGGGGAGCCGTGCGGCTCACGGCCGAATGGCAGGACACGCCCGACGGGGGCGGCGGCTTCCGGCTGATGTCGCTGTCCGACGGCGGCGACGAGTGGCACGTCGTCTCCACCGCACGCGCCGATCACCGTGACAGGGCCCTTGAACTGCCCGGCTTCCCCAACTGGGCCGAGGGACTCGACAGCGCCGACCCGGAGGCCTTCTACCGGCTGTGCGCCCGGCGCGGCCAGGTGTACGGGCCCGCCTTCCAGGCCGTCACGGCCCTGTACACACACCCCTCCGGACAGGAGGCACTCGGTGAACTGCGGCTCGGCGAGCGGCTGCGCGCGGGCAACCGTCCGCCGGTGCTGCACCCCGCCCTCTGGGACGCCGCGCTCCAGGTCGGTCTCGCCCTGACCGAGGGCAACGAGGTGCTGATGCCGACGGCGGTGCGCGCCATCCACCTCCCGCACACTCCCGAGGAGCCGGTCGTCTCCCTCTGGTCCCACGTGGTCCGCAACGACGACGGCACGCTCGACGTACGGCTCTTCGACACCGACCACCGCGCGCTGCTGGTGATGGAAGGCCTGGAGCTGCGCCCCCTGCCGAGCGGCGACGGACGGCACGCGAACGCCGACGCCGACCGGCTGCATCGCGTCCGCTGGACGGAGGTCGCGCACGAGCCCTCCGTGCCGGTCGCGGGCACCGGGGGTCGTTGGATCCTGTGCGGCAGCGCCGACGCCACCGCCCAGGCGCTGGGGGCCGCACTGGCCGGGGCGGGCGCCGAGGTGCGGGACGTCGCCGCCGGCGCGGCCGAACCGCTGGGCGGCGCCACCGAGGTCGACGAGGTGGTGTTCGTCGCGCCGCGCTCGTGCGTCGGACCCGACGCCCAGCACCGCGGGCTCAACCAGCTCACCGCTGTCGTCCGGGCCTGCGCGGCCCTGGGCACCCTGCCCCGGCTGACGGTGGTCACCCACGGGGCCCAGGCCACCGACGGTACCGAGATCCCCGATCCGGGCGGGGCCCTGTACTGGGGTTTCGGACGGGTCGTCCAGCGCGAGCACCCGGAACTCGAAGCGCGCCTCGTCGACGTGGACGCCGCCGCCCCGGGCTGGGCCGCGGACTGCGCCGCCGCGCTCCGCACCCCCGCGGGCGAGAACCAGCTGGCGCTGCGGCACGGACGGCACCTGGCCGCCCGGATCGTACGCGGCCAGGACGCCCATGAGGCCCCGGCCGCCGCGCCCGAGTGGCACACCGGGCGTCAGCCCTTCCGCGTCGGCGCCGCCCGCTCCGGTACGCGGGACACGCTGGGCTTCCTTCCGCTGCCGCGTACCGCCCCCGGACCCGGCCAGGTCGAGATCGAGGTGGCCGCGGGTGCCCTGTCACCCGCCGACGTACGCCGAATCGCGGGCGGCGACACGGCGTTGCTCGGCCGGGAGTGCGTGGGCCGCGTCACCGCCGTCGGCTCCGGTGTCGACGCGCCCCGGGCCGGCGACCGCGTCGTGGCCGTGACCTCCGGCGCTCTGGCCGGCCACGTCGTCGCACCGGCCGCGCACGTCCTGCGCGTTCCGGACCGGATCGGCGACACGGAGGCGGCGGCCCTGTCCCTGCCGCTGGCCACCGCCTGGTACGCGCTGACGGAGGTCGGCAGGCTGGAACCGGACGAGACCGTACTGGTCCACTCGCAGGCCCTGCCGGACTGCCTGGCCGCCGTCCAGGTCGCCCGGTGCCACGGGGCGCGGACCGTCGTCGTCACCGCGCACGGGGAACGGGAACGCGAGCTGCTGCGGGAGCACGGCGTCGAGCTCGTGGTCGACGTACGGGATCCCGACTGGGCCGACACTGTGCGTGAGGTCACGGGCGGCGGAGTCGACGTGGTGCTGGGGCCGCAGGCGGGACCCGCCGCCGGACGGGCGTGGGAACTGCTCTCCCGGGACGGGCGGTTCGTCGAGGACGCCACCGGGGGCACCGTCGACGGCTCGACCGTCGCCCTGAACACGATCCGCGCGGGCGCCACCTTCGCCTCCGTGGACCTGGACGGGCTGCGGGAACGCAGGCCTGCCGTGTTCGCCCGGCTGCTCGGCACGGTCTGGGAGCAGGTGGCAGGCGGACGACTGGAACCCCTGCCGGTGCGCGCCCACGACTGCGCCGGGCCGGGAGGAGCCCGGTTCGCCGACGACCACGACCACGACCTGGCACGGTTGGTGCTGACGGGCTTTCAGGGCGTCGAGCACGTCGCTCCGGAACCGCTGCCGGAGGGCCGGTTCAGGTCCGACGGCAGCTATCTGATCACCGGCGGCCTGGGCGCGCTGGGTCTGTCGCTCGCCGACTTCCTCGTCGGCCACGGCGCGGGCACGCTCGTCCTTGCCGGACGGTCGGCGCCGGGCGGCGAGACCGAGGCGAGGCTGGCGGCGCTGCGCCGACGGGGAGCAGTCGTCGAGACGCTGCGCTGCGACGTCGCCGACCGGGCGGCACTGCGCCGGGGGCTCGGGGAACTGCGCGAGCGCGGACTCCCGCCGCTGCGCGGTGTCGTGCATGCCGCCGGTGTGGTCGACGACGCCACGGTCGGTACCGTCACGCCGCGTCAGCTGGCCAAGGTGCTCCAGCCCAAGGTGGACGGGGTACGCAACCTCGACGCCGTCACGGCCGGGGATCCGCTGGACTTCTTCGTCCTGTTCTCCTCCGCCGCGGCCCTGGTGGGCAACGCCGGGCAGGCCGCGTACGCCGCCGCCAACGCCTACCTCGACGCCTTCGCCGCAGCCCGCCGCGGGCGCGGGCTGCCGGCCCTCAGCGTCCAGTGGGGCCCCTTCGCGGACATCGGCCTCGCAGCCCGGGACGGACATGCCGGCGCCCGCCTCGCGGAACGCGGTATGGAGAGCTTCCCGGCCGAGGAGGCCTGGGCGGCGCTCGTCCGGATGCTGCGCGCGGACCGGCCCGTGACCGGCTATGTGCCCGTCAACCTGCGCCGGTGGTTCGACTCGTACCCCGACACCGTCGCGCACAGCGTCTGGCGGGACCTGTACACGGCGCTCAAGGAGGACGGGACCGTCGGGTCCGGCAGTACCTTCCTGGCCGCCGTGGAGCGGGTCCCGGAGGGGGAACGCGCCGCGCTGGTCGAGGCGAAGGTGCGCGAGCTGGCCGCGCGGGTACTGAGCCTCGCCCCCGAACGGCTGGACCGTGACGTCCTGTTCGAGTCGCTCGGCCTGGACTCGCTGATGAGCCTCGAACTGCGCAACCGCCTGGAAGCAGCCCTGGGCCTGCGGCTCTCACCGACCCTGCTGTGGACCTACGGCAGCCTGCGGGCCCTCTCCGAGGCGCTCAGCGAGCAGATCTCGATGACGGACGCGACGGACGCGGCGGACTCGACAGACGCAGCGGACAGGGCGGCTACGGCGGTGCGGACGTGACGCCCGCCGACGCCGAATCCGCTGTCGAGAACCTCGCTGCCGAGAACCCCGAGCCCATGACCCCGGCCGCCCCCGAAGCCGTCCCCCAGCCCCACCGCCGCCCCCTACCACGAGGAACCCACCCGATGGAAGAGACCCGCCCCCCCGGGGGAGGCAAGCAGACCCCGCTGACCAGGGCGATGGAGACCATCCGCACGCTGCGGGCCCAACTCGGCGAGCAGCAGGGCAACCAGCCCGTCGCGGTCATCGGCGCAGGGCTGCGACTGCCCGGCGGCATCGAGGACCTCGACGGATACTGGGCGGCCCTGGCCGAGGGGCGCGACGAGGTGCGGTCCATGCCGCAGCACCGCAAAGGCCCCTTCGCCGACGCCTGGGAGGGGGTGCCCCAGCGCGGCGGGTTCCTGGACGAAGTGCTCGACTTCGATGCCGAGTTCTTCGGCATCAGCCCCCGCGAGGCACGCCACCTGGACCCGCAGCACCGGCTGCTGCTGGAGGTGGCCTGGGAGGCGATGGAGCATGCCGGGCTGCCGGCCCGGACCCTCGGTGCCGCCAGGACCGGGCTCTACCTCGGCGTCATGTGGCAGGACTACCGGGAGTGGTGCGAGGGCGAACCCGACGCCTACTGGGCCACCGGCAACGGGCACAACTTCGCCGCGGGACGCGTCGCCTACGCTCTCGGGCTGACAGGTCCCGCGATGACGGTCGACACCGCCTGCTCGTCGTCCCTGGTCGCGGTGCACCTGGCGGTGCAGGCCCTGCGGCGCGGCGACTGCGACATCGCCTTCGCGGCGGGCACCAACCTCATCATGTCGCCCCGGACCATGCGACTGGTCCAGGAGACTCGAGGGCTGTCACCGGACGGCCTGTGCAAGACCTTCGACGCCAGGGCCAACGGCTTCGTACGCGGCGAGGGGGCAGGTGCCGTCCTCCTCAAGCGGCTCGACCACGCCCTGCGGGACGGCGACCGGGTGCTCGGCGTGATCCGGGGCACGGCCGTCAACCAGGACGGCCGCTCCAGCGGGTTCACCGCGCCGAACGTACTGGCCCAGGTGTCGCTCATCGAGACGGCCCTCGCCGACGCGGGCCTCCAACCGGCAGCCGTCGGATACGCCGAGACCCACGGCACCGGCACCGCCCTCGGCGACCCCATCGAGACGGAGGCCCTGGCCACCGCGCTGGGGCGGCGCAACGGGGGCGCACCGCTGCCGGTCGGCGCCGTGAAGGCCAACTTCGGCCACCTGGAAGGCACCGCGGGCGTCGCCGGGCTGATCAAGGCGCTGCTCTGCATACGTCACCGCAAGGTGCCGCCGGTCGTCCACTTCCGCACGCTCAACCCGCGCATCGACCTGTCGGGTACGGGCATGAGCGTTCCGGACACGCTCCAGGACTGGTCGCCAGGGGCCGGCGAGTGCGTCTCGGTCAGCTCCTTCGGGATGAGCGGCACCAACGCCCACGCCATCGTCGGCCCGCCGCGCCCGGACGAGGTGCCCGCCCGCGCGGAGGACGGGCCGGAGGCGGTGGTCCACGGGTTCGAGATCTCCGCGAAGACGGCCGAGGCACTTCGGGTCCGCGCCGCCCAGTACGCCGGACTGCTGGCGGACCTCGACCCGGCCGACTATCCGGCCTTCGCCTACAGCGCCACCACGGGCCGGACCCGGCTCGACGTGCGCGCCCGGGTCATCGCCGAAGGCCCGGCGGACGCCGCCGCCGCGCTGCGCTCCCTCGCCGACGGCACCTCCTCGCCCCAGGTGACCGTCACCGAAGGCCCCGACACCCCCGAGGCGAGCCCAGCCGACGGACTGCCCCGCCGCCTCCTCGACCTCCCGGCCTACCCCTGGCAACGCCGGCGCCACGCCCCCGAGACGGCGCCGCCCCCCCTTCCCGCCGCCCGCCCGACCCCGCCGGTGGTCCACGAGGTGCTCTGGGAGCCGGCTTCGCCGAGCGGGCCCCGGCCGGACGGGGGCTCCCTGGTCCTGGCCGGCGACGACGGCGTACTCGTGTCCTGGCTGGTCGACCGTGCGGCCGCGCTCGGTCTGCGCGGCACCGTCCTCAGCCCGGAGCCTTTGCCCGTGCCCGACGGCTGGCGCGCCGGCGTACTCCCGGACAGCGCGGCCGGCTGGCAGCGCTTCTGGACCGACGACCACGACGCGCCCGCCACACCCCTGCTGCTGGCCATGCGGGCGACGGAGCTGCCCGACTCGCTGGACGGCACCTCGGACGCCGCCGCCTCGGGAGCCCGCCTGTGCGCGGCGGTGACCACGGCGGTGAGCGCCCTGGCCGGCGCCGGAACCGGCACCGGGCGGGTCTTCGCGGTCACCCGCGCCGCCCGCCGCGCCGCCCCCGGCGACCCGGTGACCGCCACTGACCACGGTCTGCTGCACGGCCTCGCCCCTGTGCTCGGACTCGAACTCGGCGCGGCCTGGGGGGGAGTCGTGGACCTCCCGGGCGCCCCCGAGGCGCGGGACCTCGACACCCTGCTGACCTTCGTCTCCGGGACCGCCACGACGGAGGACCTGGCGGCGGTGCGCGGCGGAGAGCTCCGGGTGGCGCGGCTGCGCGAGAGCGCACGGCAGACGCCCGCGCCGCTCGACGTACGGGACGACGCCACGTACCTCGTCACCGGCGGTCTCGGCGGCGTGGGCCGGGAGCTGACGGCCGAACTGGTCGCGCGTGGCGCCCGCCACCTGCTGCTCGTCGGCCGCAGGCCACAGGACCGGCTCGACCCCGAAGCCACCGCGCTGCTCCAGGAGCTGGCCGAGTCGGGCGTGCGCGCCGTCTACCGGGGCGGCGGCTGCGACACGGCCGAGGCCGTGGCGGCCGCCTGCGCCCCCCTCGCGGACATGCCACCGGTCCGCGGTGTGCTGCACGCCGCGGGCACCCTGGAGCGTATCCCCGCGACGGAGACCGGCGTCCAGGAGTACGAGGCGTCGCTGCGCGGCAAGTTCGCCGGTGCCTGGCTGTTGCACCTCGTCTCCCGTGACTGGCCGCTGGACTTCTTCGTCCTGCTCTCGTCGGTCTCCGCGGTGTGGGGAACCGACCGGTGCGCCGCGTACGCGGCGGCCAACGGCGGCCTGGACGCCCTCGCGGCACACCGGGTCTTCCACGGGCTGACGGCACTCAGCCTGGCCTACGGTCCCTGGGACCTGGGCGAGACCGGCATGGCCGACTCCGCCTCGCTCGACACCTTCGCCAGGGTGGGCGTGGGAGCGCTGGACGCCGCGACCGGCCGGGCGGCCCTCACCGGCGCGGCCCCCGGCGACAGCGGCCACATCGTGGTCTGCCCGCTGGACGCGCCCCGGTTCCGTACCGTCATGGCGGGCGTCCGCCCCCGTGGTCTGTTCGACGCGGAGCCCGTCGCGGCCGGCGCGGCAGCGGTCTCCGAACCCTCAGACGCCGTACCCCTCGAACCCTCCGTCAAGGACGAGCTGGCCGCCCTGCCGGAGCGCACCCGGGCCGGCGCGGCCCGAACCCATGTGGCCCGGATCCTCGCGACGCAGCTCGGGCACGCCGACGCGGCCGCCGTCCGGCACGACGCGGGCTTCTTCGACCTCGGCCTGGACTCCATCATGGCCGTCGACCTGGTCAACCGGCTCTCCCATGCGTTCGAGGTGGTCCTGCGGACGGCGGACGTCTTCGACCACCCCACCGTGACCCAGCTGGCCGACCACCTGCTGACCGCGGATCCCGCACCCGGGACGCCCGTACCTCCGGCGTCCCCGTCCCAGGCGCCGCCCACCACCGTGGAACGGCCGGTACCCGCCGCGACGCCGCTGCCCGGCCGGCCGCCGGCGGGTGAGGACACCGGCCGTGAGCCCATCGCCGTGGTCGGCATGGCGGGCCGCTTCCCGGGGAGCGACTCCGTCGACGAACTGTGGGACCTGCTCCGCGAGGGCCGGGACCCGGTCGGCCCGGTCCCCGAGGAGCGGTACGACACCGCGGACTTCCACGGCGACGGCGTCGAGCCCGGCTGGATCACCACCGACCAGGGCGGCTTCCTGAAGGACATCGCCCGGTTCGACGCCTCGTTCTTCGGCATCCCGGCGCGCGAGGCGGAGAACCTCGACCCCCAGCAGCGACTCCTGCTGGAGTCGGCCTGGCACGCCCTGGAGAGCGGCGGAATCGACCCGCACGCCCTCAGGCGCACCCGCACCGGAGTCTTCGTGGGCGTCAGCTACGCGGACTACGCCCGGCTGCTGGCCGGGCCCGGCGCCGAACAGCTCGACGCCTACTACAGCACCGGCACCTCGCTCAACGCCGCCGCCGGACGGCTCGCCTACAGCCTCGGCCTGAACGGCCCCGCGATGGCGGTGGACACGGCCTGCTCCTCGTCGCTGGTCGCCCTGCACCTCGGCGTACGGTCGCTGCGCTCGGGAGAGACCGACGCGGTGCTCGCGGGCGGCGTCAACGTCATCCTCGACCCGATGGCCTCCGTCTCGGCCAGCCGCGCGCACATGCTCTCGCCCGACGGACGCTGCCGTACGTTCTCCGCCGACGCCAACGGCTTCGTCCGCGCGGAGGGCTGCGGAGTGCTCGTACTCAAACGGCTCGGCGACGCGCGGCGGGACGGCGACCAGGTCCTCGCCGTGATCCGCGGCACCGCCGTGAACCAGGACGGCGCGTCCTCCGGGCTGACCGCACCGAGCGGCACAGCCCAGCGGACCCTGCTGGCCGACGCGCTCGCCGACGCGTCGGTCACCGGCGCAGAGGTGTCCTACCTGGAGGCGCACGGCACCGGCACCGCGCTGGGCGACCCCATCGAACTCGGCGCCGCCTGGCGGGTCCTGGGACCCGGACGGAAGCCGGGAGAGCCCCTGCACGTGGGTTCGGTGAAGAGCAACATCGGTCATGCCGAATCCGCGGCGGGTATGGCGGCGGTCATCAAGACGATCCTCGCCCTGAGACACGATCTCATCCCGGCCAACCTCCACTACAGCGAACCCAACCCGCATGTGGACTGGTCGGACATGAACGTCAGGGTGGTGGACACCCCCACGCCCTGGCGTCCAGGTACGCGTCCCCGAGTAGCGGGCGTCTCCGGTTTCGGACTGACCGGAACCAACGCCCACCTCGTGCTCGCCGACCCTCCGGCCGCCGACTCTCCCGCCACAAGCGGAGATCCGGCCGGAGCCACCCATCTGATCCCGCTGTCCGCCCCCGACGCGGACGGTCTGGAGCGGCTGTCCCGGGCCTGGGAGCGGTGGCTGGCCGACGCGTCCGCCGAGGAACTGGCCGGCCTGGCCGCCACCGCGACCGCCGGACGCGCCCACTTCCCGCACCGGCGGGCGCTGCTCGGGCAGAGCACCGAGAAACTCCTCGCCCAGTTGGCGTCGCCGGCGCCCGAGCGGTCCGACGGCGGTCCGCGCATCGCCTTCCTGTTCTCGGGACAGGGCAGCCAGCGCTTCGGCATGGCCCGCGAGTTGTACGAGACGGAGCCGGTCTTCCGCGAGGTCTTCGACACCTGCGACCGCGAACTCGCTCCTCGGCTGGGCGGTTCCCTGGTCGAGTCGGTGCTGTACGGCGGCGACCAGGAGGCGATCCACGAGACCTGGCTGACCCAGCCCGCGCTGTTCGCGGTGGAGGTCGCGTTGGCCGCGCAGTGGGAGTCCTGGGGCGTCACCCCCGCCCTGCTCGTGGGGCACAGCGTCGGCGAGGTCGCCGCGGCCGTCCACGCCGGGGTCATGGACCTGCCGTCAGGGCTGGGGCTGATCGCGGAGCGGGCCCGCCTCATGCAGGGCACCGAACGCGGCGCCATGCTCTCCGTACGGGCCACCGAGGAACAGGTGCTCGGCCTGCTCGACGGGACGGAACTGGACATCGCCGCCGTCAACACCCCGGACTCGACCGTCGTCTCCGGCACACCCGACGGGATCGCCCGGTTCGCCGCCCGGCTCGCCGGGGAAGGGGTGCGCAGCACGCGGCTCAGCGTCTCGCACGCCTTCCACTCCCGGCTGCTGGACCCGGTCCTCGGTGAACTGCGCGGCGTACTCGAACCGTTGGAGTTCCGCCCGCCGCAGGTGCCGGTGATCTCCAACCTGACCGGACGGCTCGCGGAGCCGGACACCTACGACGTGGACTACTGGGTGCGGCACGCCCGCAACCCGGTCCGGTTCCATGACGGGGCACGGCAGTTGAGCGCCCACGACATCGACATCTGCCTGGAGATCGGCCCCGACCGCACCCTGGTGAACCTGGTGCGCGCGGCCGGACTGGCACCGGCCGGTGGTGTGGTGCCCTCGCTGTACCGGGGCACCGGCGACCGGGCGGCCCTGCTCGCCGCCGTCAAGTTCCTGTACGAGCGCGGCCAGGACATCGACTGGCAGGCCCTGCGGGCTCCCCGGCACACCCCGCGCGGCAGTGCGCCCCTCTATCCCTTCGCGGCCACCACGTACTGGCGTGGGGGGCAGCGGCCGGCCGGCCAGGCGGCACCGGCGGCGGTGACCGGACCCCCGTGGGGGACCGAACTCAACTCGCCCGCGCTCAGGGGCCGGGTGTTCGTCACCGAGCGCAGCACCGTCTATCCGCCGCACCTCGACGACCACCGGCTGTTCGGTACCGTGCAGGTGGCCGGCGCGTCCCAGACGGCCACCGTCCTGTCCGCGCTCGGCAGCGGGGGCGAGCCGGTGGTTCTGGAGGACCTGTTCTTCCCCCGGGCCCTGGTGCTGCACGACGGCGAGCGCTACGAACTCCAGGTCATCGAGGCTGTCGAGGACCACGGCACGCGCACCGTCAGCGTGCAGAGCCTGCTCGACCCGGAACGCGGGCGGTGGCAGGAGCATCTGACGGCCCGGCTGCCCGGCGCCGACCCGGTCGGCGTCAGGAACGCACCTGACCCCGAGGAGTTCATCGCGGGCGCCGACCGCCATCTCAGCGGCGAGGCCTTCTACCGTCATCTGAGGGGGATCGGCTATCTGCTCGGCCCGTCGTTCAGCTGGGTCGGCGACGCCTGGATCCGCGGCGACGAGTCGCTCATCAGGTTCGCCTGGCCGGAACACATGAACGAGGACCCGGCGGACTACCAGATCCACCCCGGGCTGCTCGACTCGTGCCTCCAGAGCTCCGTCACGTTCGCGGTGCACGAGGACGACCCGGAACCCCAGGATCAGGAGCAGGCCCTGGTCATCCCCTTCGCGGCCGCCCGGGTCTCCTTCCCCGGCCGCCCCGTCGTCGGCAAGGAGCTGTGGGGCCATGTGAAAGCGGTCATGCGAGACGTCCCGGACGGTGGCTTCCACCAGGTGGACACCGCGGACCTGCACATCTTCGACGGCGACGGCGCCACGGTCCTGGCCATGGACGGCTTCCGGTTCCGTCTCGCCTCCCGGACACTGCTCCAGTCGTCACTGCGACAGGGTGTCCGGCACGTGTACGAACTCGCCTGGGAGCAGCGGCCGTCGGCCACCGCCGGTGGCTCCGCCGGGCACCGCCGGCACGTCGCCGTGGTCGGCGGCGCGGACACCGAGCCGGGCCGGGCGGTGCTCAAGGCATGCGAGGCGCTCGGGCACCGTACGACCGTCATCAACCTGCCCGGTACCGGCACGACCGCCATCGACACCACCGCCATCGACACGGCCGTTCTCGACGCCGATCTGATCGTGGACGCCCGGTTCGGCGCGCCCACGGAGGACGGCCGACCCGACACGGCTGCTGACACGGCGCTCGACGCGGCCCTCGAACTGGCCCGGACACTCCGCACGGCGCCGCGCGGCATCCCGTACGCCGTGCTCGCGGCCGCCGCCCCGGACGCCGCGCCCGTACGGGAGACGCTGTGGGGTCTGCTGGCCTCCCTCGAAGCCGAACAGGACGACCGGCGACTGGTCCGGGTCACGCTCGCGGACGGCTGGGACGGCACCGAACTCGTCCGCATGCTCGACCGGGCGCTCGACGACGGCATCCCCGAGACCCGGCTCGAACTGAGCGGCGGCGGCGCCCGCGTGGCCCGGCTCGTCCCGTACACCGAGCAGCCCGTGCGGCAGGCCGGCCACGACGGCGGCGCGGCGCTGATCACCGGAGGGCTCGGGGCGCTCGGGCTGAGCAGCGCGGCGCTCCTGGCCCGGCACGGCGTCCGCGTCGTCACCCTCATGGCGCGCTCGGCCCCCGACCCCGTGGCGCGGCGCGTCATCGACGAACTCGCCGCCGGGGGAACCCTGGTGAGCGTCGTTCGCGGTGACGTGACCGATCCCGCGGACTGCGCGCGGGCCGTCGCCGAGGCGGGCCGGGCCGCACCGCTGCGCACCGTTCTGCACCTCGCGGGTGCCACCGACGACCGGGCCTTCGACGACGTCGACCGTGACACCCTCGAGTCGGTCTTCGCGGCGAAGGCACGAGGGGCGGTCAACCTCGCCGCCGCGCTGCGCGGGCACACCCTGGACGCCTTCGTGCTGTTCTCCTCCGCCTCCAGCGTCCTCGGCTCGGCGGGACAGACCAACTACGCGGCCGCCAACGGCTTCCTGTCCGGCCTCGCCGCCGCGCTGCGCGCCGAGGGGGTCCCCGCCACCGGCGTCGACTGGGGGCCGTGGACACCGGAGGCGAAGGGCGGACTGGCCGCCTCCGACGTCGTACAACGGGCCGTCGGGAAGCTCGGCATCGGCTCCCTCACCGACGAGTCGGCCGAGAAGCCGCTGCTGACCGCGGTCACGGACGGCCCCGCGCGGCTCGTGGCGGTGGACATCGACCCCGAGCGCTACACCGCCCGGCTCGCGGGCCACCCCCGCGCCGCCCTCCTCGCGGACATCGTGGCCGGGGACGGCCGGCGGGCCGCTCCCGAGGGGCCCGCGCGCCGACCGCGCGGCCGGCTGCGCGCCGAACTCGACGACCTCGACGCGGCCTCCCGCGAGGAGCGCCTCAGGGAGTACGTGCGTGAGACGACCGCGGAGACCCTGGGGAGCCGGGAGACGGTCGACGACGAGACCGGCTTCGGCGAGATGGGCCTGGACTCGATCATGGTGATCGATCTGCGGACCCGGCTGTCCCACGCGCTGGGGGTGGACCTGCTCGCCACCGTCGCGCTCGACCACCCCACCGTTCCCCGCATCTCGGCCCACATCCTCGGCCTGCTGTACGAGGAGCTGGAGGAGGCGGGACCGGGCAACGCGCCGCCGGTGTCCCCGCCGCGGGCCACGGACGACACCGCCGGCTCCCAGGACCTGGCCGCGCTGTCGTTCGACGAACTCGTCCGGGCCGTCCGCAGCGATGTGACGGCACAGGAAACAGCACGGAAAGGAGACGGAAAGTCATGAGTGACGGCATGAACCCCGACGACATCCGCACTCTGATGGAGGATCAGCTGCGGCTGTCGCGTCAGCTGCGGGAGCGGATCACCGAACTGGAGGACGAACAGCACGCGCCGGTGGCCGTCGTCGGCATGGGCCTGCGGTTCCCCCCGGCCATCAACACCCCCGAGGCGTACTGGGACTTCCTGCGCGGCCCCGGCACGGCGCTCGCCGACATCCCCGAGGACCGGCCGGGACTGCGCTCCGTGTACGACCCGGTCCCCGGGAAGACCGGGCGCTCCTACGTCGACCGGGCCGGTTTCCTCACCGACATCGCGGGCTTCGACGCCGACTTCTTCGGCATCTCGCAGCGTGAGGCCCGGCTGCTCGACCCCCAGCAGCGGATGCTCCTGGAGACCTCCTGGGAGGCCCTGGAACGGGCCGGCGTCGCCGTCCGCAGGTCCGACCGGCTCAACGTCGGTGTGTATCTGGGCATGATGACCTCGGAGTACTCCGAGCGGAACGAGGACCGCTCGGACATGTCCCGGATCGACCCGTACTACATCACCGGCGGCGGACTCAGCTTCGGCGCCGGACGCGTCAGCTACCTGATGGGCTTCTCCGGCCCCGTGATGGGCGTGGAGACCGCCTGTTCCTCCTCCCTGACCACCCTGCACCTGGCGGTGCGGGCACTGCGCGCTCGCGAGTGCCGCTACGCGCTCGCGGGCGGCGCCAACCTGCTGCTGTCCGCCACCCTCATGGTGTCGCTGTGCCAGACCCGGGCGCTGTCCCCGGACGGCCGCTCCAAGTCGTTCCTCGCCACGGCGGACGGCTACGGGCGCGGCGAGGGGGTCGGAGTGCTTGCCCTGATGCGCCTGGACGACGCCGAGCGCGAGGGCCGCCCGGTGCTGGCCGTCATCCGGGGCACCGCCGTCAACCATGACGGCGCCGCCTCCGGGCTGACCGCCCCCAACGGCCCCGCCCAGCAGGAAGTGATCAGGGCCGCTCTCGCCGACGCCCGGATCGCCCCCGAGGAGCTGGGGTTCGTCGAAGCCCACGGCACCGGGACGGTACTGGGCGACCCGATCGAGATAGGCGCCCTCGACGGCGTTCTGGGCAAGGCCGTACGCCGCCGGGGTACGCCCCTCACGATCGGCAGCGTCAAGTCGAGGCTCGGGCATCTGGAAGGCGCGTCGGGGATCGCCTCGGTGATGAAGGCCGCACTGATGCTCCAGCACGGGGTGATCCCGGCGGCCGCGGACCCCGACGACGGTGAGCTGAACCCGCACATCCCCTGGGACAGGCTGGGGTTCCGTGTGCCGCGGAAGAACCTGCCCTGGCCCGCGGAGCTGGCGCGCAAGGTGGTGGGCGTCAACTCCTTCGGTATGAGCGGCACCAACGTGCACGCCGTGCTAGAGGCGCACGAACCGGAGTCCGCCGGGCCGCGGTCCGCCGGAGCGCCGCGGACCGAACTGATCACCCTGTCCGCCAAGGACCCCGAGGGGCTCGACCGCCTGGCGGAGGAGGTCGTCGCGCACCTGAAGCACACGGACGCCGCGCGACTGCCCTCGGTCTGCCACACCCTGCGCGCCGGACGGGCCCCGTTCCCGTACCGGCTCGTCGCCACCGGCACCACGACGGACGGACTGTCCGAGGCGCTCGCGAAGGCCGCGGACGCCCACCGGGCGCAGCCCACCGCCGCGACACCGCCGCGCACCGTCACCCTCGTGGTCACCGGCCCGCCACAGCCGTTGCGGGCCGCGGTGGAGGTGCTGGCAGCCGCCTTCCCCGCGCTGAGCGACGCGGCCGGTGACGCCGACGCCGCTCCCGGCCCGCGGCTCGCGGCCGTCCTCGGGCTCCTCGGGGTCCGCGTACGGCAGCGGGAGGCGACGGCCCACGAGTCCGGTGCGACCGCCTGGATCGAGTGGGCGACGGACGGGCGTCCGCAGCTGTGGCCGCTGGTCGGTGCGGAGCCGGACTCCGCGCCCGAACTGCTCGTCACCGCCCTCGGCGAGCTGTTCGCCGCCGGGGCGGAACTGAGTCTGGCGGCACTGCGCGGCCCGGGCACCGCCTTCGTGGGAGACCTGCCCACCTATCCGTTCCGCCACCGGCGGTTCTGGATCGACGAGCCGGCCGTGGACGCCACCGGAGTGCGGGCGGCGGGGAGTCAGATCGCCGCGCCGAGCTCGCTCGACCCGGAGGAACTGACCACGTATCTGGCGGCCCAGCTCCAGGAGGTCCTCCAGGCCGACGACCTCGACCTCGACCTGTCCTTCCTGGAGGTCGGCGGTGACTCCTTCATGTCCACGCTGTTCATCACCAGGGTCCAGGAACACTTCGAAGTGGGCATGACCGCCGACCAGCTCTCCCTCGACATGCCCCTGCGCGAACTGCTGGAGAAGCTGGCCGAGAGCATCGCCGCGGCCAACGCCAACGCCGGACAGGGGTGGAAGGTATGACCTCCGCCGACTCGTTCGTCCGGCCCCGTACGGTCCGGAATCCCTCGCTGCGGCTCGTGGTGTTCCCGCACGCCGGCGGCTCCGGGAGCGTGTACTACCCGGTGACCCGGCACCTCCCGGCGGACTGGGACCTCCTGTTGCTCGACCTGCCGGGCCGTGGCAGAAGGCACGCTTCCGTGCCGCTGACGGACATGGCCTCGCTCGTGTCGGACGTCACGGAGGACGTGGCACCCCACGCGGACGGAACGCCGCTGGCCCTGTTCGGCCACAGCCTGGGCGCGGTGATCGCCTTCGAGACCGCCCGCGCTCTGTCGGACCGGGGAGTGGCACCGGCCTGGGTGGGGGTCTCCGGACGGCAGGCGCCCGTTCTGCAACCCCCCGTCCGGGTGCTCGATCCCAGCCTCTCGAACGCGGAGCTGATCCGCAGGCTCGGCAGGCTGGGCGGGCTGCCGGACCGGTTCGACGAACTGCCGGAGTTCCGGGACCGCTTCCTGCGGCTGATCCGCGCCGACCTGCGGGCCCTCGACTCCTACCGTCCAGGCGAGGGGCGCGGCCCGCTGCCGTGTCCGCTGACCGCGTTCGCCTCCACCGAGGACGTACTGGGCCCGCCCTCGGGGCTGTCCGCCTGGGCCCGGGAGACCACGGGCGCCTTCCGTCAACAGGTGTTCGACGGCGGCCACTTCCACTTCCTGGGTGAGGCCTTCCCGACCTTCGCCGAGACCCTGGTCACCGAGATCCGCGGCGCCATGGACGCGGAAACCGTCCCCCAGCCCAACTGATTCCGTCGGTCCCCCCTCCCAGGAGAGAAGTCGGCATGACGTCAGAACGCCCGGTGGTCCGCGGTGCCACCGCTCGGACCCTGCCCGCGGAGCCGCGGCTGCGGCCCGCCGATTTCCGCACGATGATGGCCGGATTCCCCACCGGAGTGACCGTCGTCACGACCGCGGGGCGTGACGGTGTGCCCTGGGGGATGACCCTCACCTCCCTGTGCAGTGTCTCTCTGGAACCGCCGGTCCTGCTGGTCTGCATGCGACTGGGCAGCCCCACCCTCGACGCGGTGCTGGAGAGCCGCCGGTT
This sequence comes from Streptomyces sp. ADMS, assembly GCF_033441795.1. Lineage (NCBI taxonomy): Bacteria > Bacillati > Actinomycetota > Actinomycetes > Kitasatosporales > Streptomycetaceae > Streptomyces > Streptomyces sp. ADMS. The sequence goes on from NZ_JAVFVX010000017.1 coordinate 97,268, forward strand.
CGTGGTCAACCTGCTGCACAGCGGGGCCCGGACCACGGCGGAGCTGTTCGCCTCCGGCGCGCCGGACCGGTTCGAGCGCGTCGCCTGGCGGACGGACGAGAACACCTCGGGCCCGCATCTGGTCCAGGCGGCCCACACCATCGCCGACTGCTCGGTGACCGCCCACCACCTGGTCGGCGACCACATGGTGATCATGGGCGGCGTCACCGGGGTCTGCGGACTGGAGGGCGACCGGCCTCCGCTGCTGTACGGGCTGCGCCGCTTCGCCACCTGGCCGGAGACGGACGGCTATCTCTCGTACGACTTCATCTCCTGAACCGACTCCGTTGTCGAGCCGGCTTGGTTTCCTGACCGCTGCGTGGCGCGCAACGAGCGGTGACTGGCGCGCGGCGAAGCGACAAGGACGAGCGGCGCGCGGCGAAGCGACAAGAACTAGTGGGGGAGCAGCGATGACTGACCGAGCGACAGTGACGACGGGCCCGGCCACAGTGACGACGGGCCGGGCGACGCCGGCGGCGGATCGAGTGACTTCGACCCGTCGCCGTACCGGGGGAGCCCGGAGCCCGGCACCGAGCGAGGCGGCGTACCCGAGGACCGCGACGGTGGCGGCACCCCCGGTCCCCACCCTCGACCAGCTCTTCGCGCGGAGCGCCCGCCGGTTCCCGACGCGGATCGCCGTACAGGACGGCTGGCATCAACTGACGTACGCCCGGACCGAACAGCGGGCGACCCAGCTGGCGTCGGCGCTGGTACTCGGCGGTGTCCAGCTCGGTGACGCCCTGGTCGTCCACTGTGAGAACCACCGGCAGGCCCTCGTGGCCCAGCTGGCCGTGCTGAAGGCGGGCGGCGTCTGCGTCCCCGTGCCGCGGTCGCCGAGCGGCCCCGAACTGGCGCGCGCCGTCGAGGCGAGCGGGGCGCGGGCCGTCCTGTCCAGTCGCGCCGCCTATGACAGGCGCGTGCCGGGCGTTCCCACGCTGGCCCTGGACGACCCCGCCACCTGGCGGAAGATCGCCGCCTCCCCGGTGGACCCGTCGCTGCCCCGGTCCGGTCCGGAGGAGGCGGCGCACCTGATGCTCGCCGGCGATCAGGGGCCCGCGGGTGATCGGCTGGTCGACCACCGCTCCTGGTGGCTGTCGATCGCCGACCGGGTACGCCGGGCCGGTTCCGCGACGCACACCGTCGCCGTCGACGAGCCGCCCATGTCGGCTGTGGCCCTGGCCGCCATGTGGTGGGCCTTCACCGATGGTGGCACTCTTCACTCCGCCCCTTGGAGTGACGACGCCAACTGGCCGCTCGCCGGTGGCGGTTCGGGCATCACCATGATGACTCCGGCCGGGTACGCCCGGCACCTGGAGCGGCCCGCCCACGCCCGCCCGGCGACCGGGAGCTCGACGGACCCCGGAACCGTGGTGCTGCTCGGTGATCCCTGCTCCCGGAGCCTGGTCACACGGCACTTCGCGGTACGGCCCGCCACCCGGCTCTGGGCGGAGTTCGCGCCGGTGGGCGGTCCGGTGCCATGGACCGCCCACCAGCTCTTCGCCCGCGACGCACGCCAGCCCCACGCCCTGGGCGCGGGCCGCTCCGTCCCGCCCGCACGCATCCGGATTCTGGGGCCCCGGGGACACAACCTGCCGCGTGGCGAGGCCGGTGAACTCGTCGCGGTCGTTCCGGCCGGGGTGACCGAAGACGTACAGCGCTCGGGCTGGTACGGGTGCTGGACCTCCGAGCGGACGCTGGAGGTCACCGAGCGCCCGACGGCGACCGCCCGCGGTGCGCTCCGTCCCCCGGCCATCCGTCCCCCGGCCATACGCCCCGCCAACAGCCCCGAAGGGGAACGCACATGACTGCGAAACGGACCGCGCACCCGCGAGCGGGCGGCTTCTCCGACCTGCTGAACGCCTTCGAGGGGCTGCCCCGTACGTCAGCCGACACGTCAGCCGACAGGCCGTCCGACACATCAGCGGACACACCGTCCGAGACGCCGGCCGGGGAACCCCGCCCGCTGGAACCCCGCGCGCTGCAACTTTTGGCCCCGGACGGCACTCTGGTCACCCACCGCGGCTTCGCCTCGGACCACACCCCGGACCAACTGCGGGACTTCTACCGGGACATGGTGATGTCCCGCGCCATCGACGGTGAGGCGACCGCGCTCCAACGGCAGGGCGAACTGGGCCTGTGGCCACCGTTGCTCGGCCAGGAGGCGGCGCAGGTCGGTTCGGCCCAGGCCCTGCGCGGTGACGACTACGCCTTCCCCAGCTACCGGGAGCACGGCGTCGCCTGGTGTCGTGGCGTCGACCCGGTCGACGTGGTCAAGCTCTTCCGCGGAGTCAGCAACGGCGGCTGGGACCCGAACGAGCACAACTTCCATCTCTACACCCTGGTCGTCGGCTCCCACCCGCTGCACGCCACCGGCTACGCGATGGGCCTGGCCCAGGACGGCGCGGACGCGGCGGTCATCGCGTACTTCGGCGACGGAGCCACCAGCGAGGGAGACGTGGCGGAGGCGTTCACCTTCGCGACCGTCCACGACGCCCCGGTCGTCTTCTTCTGCCAGAACAACCAGTGGGCCATCTCCGAGCCCGTCGAACGCCAGCTGCGCGGAGCGCTGTACCGGCGTGCCCAGGGATACGGTTTCCCCGGCATACAGGTCGACGGCAACGACGTACTGGCCGTGCACGCGGTGACCCGGGCCGCCCTGGAGCATGTCCGCACGGGCAACGGCCCGGTCCTCATCGAGGCGTCCACCTACCGCATGGGCGCTCACACCACCTCGGACGACCCGTCGCGCTACCGGCGGGCCGCCGAAGTGGAGGAATGGCGGGCGAAGGACCCCATCCAGAGACTGCGCACCCACCTGGTCCGCGACGAACTGGCCACCCAGGAGTTCTTCGACGCCGTCGACGCGGAGGCCACCGAGGTCGCGTACCGCATCCGCCGAAGCGTCCGCACCATGCCGAATCCGGACCGGATGACGCTCTTCGACCACGTGTACGCGGACGGGCACGCACTCGTTGACGAGGAGCGGGCCCAGTTCGCCGCCTACCAGGCGTCTTTCGTCGGATCGGAGGTCAAGTAGCCATGACTGTCGAGCAGTTGACCCTGGCCAAGGCGATCAACGAGTCGCTGCGCGCGGTTCTGGAGGCCGACCCCAAGGTGTTGATCATGGGTGAGGACGTCGGCAAGCTCGGCGGTGTCTTCCGGGTCACGGACGGGCTGCAGAAGGACTTCGGCGAGGATCGGGTGATCGATACGCCGCTGGCGGAGTCGGGCATCGTGGGTACGGCGATCGGTCTGGCGCTGCGTGGCTATCGTCCGGTGGTGGAGATCCAGTTCGACGGTTTCGTCTTCCCGGCGTACGACCAGATCGTCACGCAGCTGGCGAAGATGCACGCGCGGGCGCTGGGCAAGATCAGGCTCCCGGTCGTGATCCGTATCCCTTACGGGGGCGGGATCGGTGCGGTGGAGCATCACTCGGAGTCTCCGGAGGCGTTGTTCGCGCATGTGGCGGGGCTGAAGGTGGTCTCGCCGTCGAACGCGGGGGACGCGTACTGGATGTTGCAGCAGGCCATTCAGAGCGACGACCCGGTGATCTTCTTCGAGCCGAAGCGCCGTTACTGGGACAAGGGCGAGGTCGACACCAAGGCGACCCCCGGCCCGCTGCACAGGGCGCGCGTGGTCCACGAGGGCACCGATCTGACCCTGGTGGCGTACGGGCCGATGGTGAAGCTCTGCCAGGAGGCCGAGGCCGCCGCCCAGGAAGAGGGCAAGTCCCTCGAAGTCCTGGATCTGCGGTCCATGTCCCCGATCGACTTCGACTCCATCCAGGCCTCGGTGGAGAAGACCCGCCGTCTGGTCGTGGTGCACGAGGCGCCGGTGTTCCTGGGGACGGGCGCGGAGATCGCGGCCCGGATCACGGAGCGCTGCTTCCACCACCTGGAGGCACCCGTGCTGAGAGTCGGCGGCTACCACGCCCCGTATCCGCCGGCGCGCCTGGAGGACGAGTACCTGCCGGGTCTGGACCGGGTGCTCGACACCGTTGACCGCTCGCTGGCGTACTGAGAAGAGGGTCGTGACGACGATGACCGAGACCGCCTCGGCACTGCGCGAGTTCAGGATGCCCGATGTGGGTGAAGGGCTGAACGAGGCCGAGATCCTCAAGTGGTACGTCCAGCCCGGTGACACCGTCACCGACGGCCAGGTGGTGTGCGAGGTCGAGACCGCCAAAGCCGCGGTCGAACTCCCCATCCCCTACGACGGCGTCGTACGCGAGCTGTGCTTCCCCGAGGGGACGACGGTGGACGTCGGCCAGGTGATCATCTCTGTCGCGGAGGGCTCGGACTCCGGCGGCCGCACGGCCGTGCTCGTCGGCTACGGGGTCGCGCAGAGTCCGGTGAAACGGCGACCGCGCCGGACGACCACGCCCGTCGGGATCGTCGTCCCGGCCTCCCGGGTCCGCCCGTTGGCGAAGCCGCCGGTGCGCAAGCTGGCCAAGGACCTGGACGTCGATCTGGCGACGGTCACCCCCACCGGACCTGACGGGATCATCACGCGGGAGGACGTGCACGCGGCGGTGGCACCCCCGACGCCGCCCCCGCCCCCGGCACCCGAAGCCGTACGGACTCCTGTCGCCGCTGCGGTGCCCGTGGTGGCGTACGACGACGGTGCCCGGGAGACCCGTGTCCCGGTCAGGGGTGTCCGCAAGGCCACAGCCCAGGCCATGGTGGGCTCGGCGTTCACGGCGCCGCATGTCACGGAGTTCGTGACGGTGGACGTGACGCGCACGATGAAGCTGGTCGAGGAGCTCAAGCAGGACCAGGAGATGACGGGGCTCCGGGTGAACCCGCTGCTGCTGATCGCCAGGGCCCTGCTGGTGGCGATCAAGCGCAACCCGGAGGTGAACGCGTCCTGGGACGAGGCCGCGCAGGAGATCGTGCTCAAGCACTACGTGAACCTGGGCATCGCGGCGGCCACCCCGCGCGGCCTGATCGTCCCGAACATCAAGGACGCCCACTCCGCGACCCTGCCGCAACTGGCCCAGGCGCTGAGCGAGTTGGTGGTGACGGCGCGGGAGGGCAGGACCTCCCCGGCGACGATGCAGGGTGGCACGGTCACCATCACCAACGTCGGCGTCTTCGGCGTCGACACCGGCACACCGATCCTCAACCCCGGCGAGTCCGCGATCCTCGCGGTGGGCGCGATCAGACTCCAGCCGTGGGTCCACAAGGGCAAGGTCAAGCCCCGTCAGGTCACCACTCTGGCATTGTCCTTCGACCACCGCCTGGTGGACGGCGCACTGGGCTCCAAGGTCCTGGCCGACGTGGCGGCGATCCTGGAACGGCCGAAACGGCTGATCACCTGGGGGTGAACGGGGGGTCGGCCCGGTGGACCTCACGGCCTCCAGTAGTTGTGCAGAACCCTTCCAGACAGGACCGTGCATACTGCGATCACCCCTGAAAGCTGGGTCGGTCGCCATCATTCCCCCGTGTGGCGGCCGACCCGTTCTGCGTTGTTCGAGTCTTTCCGCAAAGCCCTTGAGGAGTCTGTTGTGGTCGATGCCCTGGCGAAGACGGTGAAGAGTCTCGATCGGGTGATCATCCGGTTCGCGGGGGATTCGGGTGATGGTATGCAGTT
>NZ_JAVFVX010000180.1:0-9832 GCF_033441795.1 Streptomyces sp. ADMS
GTCGCTGGGGAACCCGGCTTCCAGGTGCACTTGGCGGCCATGGAACTCGCCGGCTACCGCACCGCGGTGGCGGAGAGCAGGCCCTCGGCGCTGGTGTGGCTGGAGGTGTGCCGGTTCGATCTGGTGGTATTTGATGTGGAGTTGCCTGATACGGATCATCTGCGCCGGGCCCGGTGGCTGTCCGGGGTCAACCGGCTGGCCCAGAGCATCACCGGCGCGGAACTCCATCGCTCACCCGGTCAGTGCCCACGGCCGCCTCGGCGGCTTCTGCACGGACGATGTCAGGGATGAGGGCCGCGAGTTCGTCACCGGTGACTTCGCGACCGACGAGGCCGCGCTCGTTGCCTGGACGACTGAAGTCGCCGACGGGGGCAGGGGCCTCCCGGGAGCCCTGTTCACTGGGCTGAGCCCGTGTCAGTTCGGCAAGCTTATCTCCGGTCTGCGAGGCGCCCGGATACGTGCCGCTTCTCCTGCGGGGGAGCGCGTCGCAGGCCGGATGAGTTCGGTCAGGCGTTCTCTTCCGGGTCTGCTGGTTCGGGCCATGGGTAGCCGAGTGCCTCGGCGTGTGAGCGGCTTCCTCCCTTGACCTGCGCGTAGGTCTTCGGGTCTTGCTCGGCGAGTTGTTGCAGCGCCGCGGCAGCCTGATTCTCGGGAGGTGTGCCGTCGTCGGGGAGTTTCCAGATGAACTGCAGCCAGGGGCCGTCCTTGTCACGCTGTCCAGCGGCGAGGCCTGGCCAGTACGTGAAGGAGACCATGGCCGAGTCCTGGTCGTGGAAGTCGGTGCCGATCCAGCCGGCCTGGCCGTCCCACCGGGTGAGGAGATCGGGTTGTTCGCGTAGCCCCGCGGCAATCAAGCGGGCGGTGTTTCGAGCCGGCCAGGCCCAGGACCGGTCGTTCTCCGCGCGTTCGATCTCCGTGTCGTAGTCGCCCGCGTCGAAGCGGTACTCGGGGAGTTCCGCGTGGGGTTGCCGCGTCGGCGGGCGGCGCCAGTCACGCCACACCACCTGGTCACCTTCCCTGCAGATGGTCACGTGGAGCGCGCCGCAGCAGCCCTCGGTGCAGTACGCCTCGGCGAGTTGCACCTCTCGGGGCTCGGCTGTGGCGCAGCGGCCGATGGCACACAGCTCGACACCATGATCGGTGGCTGACCGCCGCAGTCCCGCCTTCCTCCAACTCCCTTCTCCCTTCGGCTCCTTCCCTCCGTGGCCGCGTCGCGGCCGTGCCTTGACAGGGGTATGTCGTGAACACCGGTACGAGAGTTGTCCGTTGGCTGCGCGGCAGACGCGCAGGGATCGTGGTGACGCTGGCCGTCGCCCTGGCGACAGGCGCGCTGCCCGCCACGCAGCCAGCGCAGGCCGCGAGTGGCGGTCTGGGCCGGCCGGACCTTCCCGAGCAGCGGGACAGCGATGTGCGCGCCGTGAACGGGCTGGGCGCGAAGAAGGCCCGCACGGCCGTCGCCGCGGCGCGCGCGAAGAACTCCGCGCAGGCCCGCCGGGCCACGGCCGAACAGCACTCGGCCTGGCCGAAGCCGGCCCGGGCGACCGTCACCGTGCCCGGCAGCCGCTCGGGCCGCATGACGACGAAGCCCGGCGGGCTGCCGGTCACGGTCGCCCCGGGCAGCGTGGGCCACGTGGCCGGCGGCGACGCGTCGATCCGGGTGCTGGACCGCAAGGCCACCGCGGCGGCAGGCGTGAAGGGCGTCCTGCTGACGGCGACGGCCACGGAACCGGGCCGGGCTCATCTCACGCTGGACTACTCGGGGTTCGCGTCGGCATACGGGGGCGGCTGGTCGGGGCGGCTGGGGATGGTGCGGCTGCCCGCCTGCGCCCTGACCACCCCCGAGAAGGCCGCCTGCCGTACTCGTACGCCGCTCGCCTCGGACAACGACGTCGACGGACAGACCGTCTCGGCGGATGTCGCGCTCGCCCCGGCCTCCTCCGCCACCGTGCTGGCCCTGGCCGCCACTTCCAGCACCTCCACGTCCGGTGCGGGCGACTACTCGGCGACCTCGCTGTCCTCGTCCTCGACCTGGGAGGCGGGCGGCTCCTCCGGAGCGTTCACCTGGTCGTATCCCCTGTCCACACCTCCCGCCGCGGTCGGCCCCCAGCCCGATCTGGAGCTGTCGTACGACTCCGGCGGCATCGACGGGCGCACCGCCTCGACCAACAACCAGTCCACCCCGGTCGGTGAGGGCTTCGACCTCACCGCCGGTTCTTATGTCGAGCGGTCCTACGGCAGCTGCGACAAGGAGGGTCAAGACGGCAAGTCGGACCTGTGCTGGAAGTGCGACAACGCCTCTCTTGTCCTCAACGGGAAGTCCAGTGAGCTGGTCAAGGACGACACCACCGGCGTGTGGCGGCTGAAGAACGACGACGCCTCCACCGTCACCCGCTCCACCGGCGCCGACAACGGAGACGGCAACGGCGAGTACTGGACGGTGACGACCGGCGAAGGCACCAAGTACGTCTTCGGCCTGAACAAGCTCACCGGCGCCGGCACCGAACGCACCAACTCCGTGTGGACCGTGCCCGTCTACGGCGACGACTCCGGCGAACCCGGCTACGACCAGGGGTCCGCCTTCGCCGACCGCGCCGCCACCCAGGCCTGGCGCTGGAACCTCGACTACGTCGAGGACCTCAACGGCAACGCCATGACGTACTGGTACACGCCGGAGAGCAACTACTACGGCAAGAACGGCGCCTCCACCGCCACCACCGAGTACATCCGCGGCGGCCATCTCGACAAGATCCTCTACGGACAGCGCGCCGACGCCCTGTTCACCGGCGTCACTTCCGACAAGGTCACCTTCACCTACGAGGAGCGCTGCACCGCCTCCGACTGCTCGGAGCTGAAGGACTCCACGGCCGACAACTGGCCGGACGTGCCGTTCGACGCCATCTGCAAGAAGGACGCGGACTGCGACGTCCGTGGCCCGTTCTTCTTCACCCGCAAGCGGCTCACCCAGGTCGACACCTACGCCTGGTCCGCGGCGTCCGGCGCGTTCACCGCCGTCGACACCTGGGCGCTGACCCAGGAGTTCCTGGACGGCGGGGACATCGGCGACACCAGCGACCAGACGCTGGTGCTCAAGAGCCTGCGGCACACCGGCAAGAACGGCACCGCCGTCACCCTGCCCCCGGTGACCTTCACGTACCAGATGCGGGAGAACCGCGTCGACGCCACCGACGACATCCTGCCGCTGAGCCGTCCGCGCATCGAGAGCGTCACCTCCGAGACCGGCTCGATCACACGGGTCACGCTCTCCGAGCCGGAGTGCGTGCGCGGCTCGAACATACCGGCCAAGGCCGACCACAACGCCAAGTCCTGCTACCCGCAGTACTGGAACATCAACGGCGCCGAGGAAGCGTCCATCGACTGGTTCCACAAGTACCGCGTACTCGCCGTCAACACATCCGACCCCACCGGCCACAACGACGCGGTCGAGTACCAGTACTCCTACGCCGATCCCGCCTGGCACTACGACGACAACCCCTTCACCCCCGCCGACGAGCGCACCTGGTCGGTCTTCCGTGGCTACGGCCAGGTCACCGCCACCAAGGGCACGGGCACCACCCGCAGCAAGACCGTCTCGATCTATCTGCAGGGCATGGACGGCGACCGGCTGCTGGACGCGGACGGCGAACTCGATGCGAGCGCCCGCCGCTCGGCGAGTGTGGCGGGTGTCGACGTCAGCGGTCTCGACGTGGCCGACCAGACGGACAGCCAGCCGTACGCGGGCTTCCTGCGCGAGAGGATCAGCTACGACGGCTCGACACCGACGAGCGTCACCGTCCACGATCCCTGGTCCAAGAAGACGGCCACCCAGCACAAGTCGTACGCGGACACCGAGGCCTACTACGTCCGCGAGGCCAAGGCATACGCCCACACCTATCTGACCGCCACGGCCAAATGGCGCACCCGCACCACCGCGACCACGTACGACGCCTACGGCATGGCCGCCACCGTCGACGACGCGGGCGACACCGCCAAGTCGGGCGACGAGACCTGCACCCGCAACTGGTACGCCCGCAACGATGCCATGGGCATCACCGCCCTGCCCTCCCGTACCCGGACCGTCGGCCGGCCCTGCTCGGTGTCCGAGACGGCACTGAACCTGCCGACGTCCGCCGCGAGCCCAGGCGACGTGCTCTCCGACACCGCGACCGTCTACGACAACACCTCGGCGACCGGGTGGAGTGCGGCCCAGACGCCGACCCTGGGCCTTGCCACCTGGAAGGGCCGCGCCTCCGCCTACCCGGCCACCGCGACCGACGGCGAACGCCCGCCCACCTCCTGGCAGACCGTCAGCAAGACCACGTACGACACGTCGACGACCAAGCTCGGCCGCCCCATGTCCGTGACCGACGCGGCGGGCAACACCACGGGCGCCGCCTACACGCCCACCGACGCCGGGCCACTGACCCGCACAATCATCACCAACTCCAAGAGCCAGAAGAGCTACACCTACCTCGACCCAGCACGTGGCTCCAAGACCAAGGTCTACGACGTCAACACCAAGCTGACCGAGACGGCGTACGACGCGCTGGGCCGGGTCACCTCGGTGTGGCTGCCCAACCGCTCCCATTCCTCGGACCAGTCGGCGAACTACACCTATGCCTACTCGGTAACGGCCGACTCCCCTTCCTGGACGTCGACCTCGACGCTGAAGGCGGACGGCGACACCTACAACACCACCTACAGCATCTACGACGCACTGCTGCGGCCCCTGCAGACCCAGTCCCCGAGCCCGCTCGGCGGCCGGCTGCTGACCGACATCCGCTACGACAGCCGAGGTCTGGCCTACGAGACGTACGCGCAGATCTTCGACCAGGACAAGACACCCAACGGCACCTACACCCGCGCCGAGTACGGCGAGGCCGCACAGCAGACCGCGACCACTTTCGACGGCGCGGAGCGGGCCACCGCCAAGACGCTGTACGTCTACGGCGTCAAACGCTGGACCACGTCGACCGCTTACACCGGCGACTCCGCGGCGACGACCGCCCTGTCCGGCGGCTCCGCGACCCGGCTGATCACCGACGCCCTCGGCCGCACCGTCGAGCGGCGCGAGTACGCGGGCACTTCCCCGGCGGACTCCGCCTACGGCGCCGGCACCGGATCCGCGTACACCTCCACGTCCTTCACCTACACCGTGGACGGCAAGGAGTCGACGATCACCGGACCGGACGGTTCCGTCTGGTCCTACGGCTACGACCTCTACGGCCGCAAGGTCACCTCCACCGACCCCGACAAGGGGAAGACCACCACCGGCTACACCAACCTCGACCAGGTCTCCTGGCTCAAGGACGCCACCGGACGCGTGGTGATCTCCGCCTACGACACCCTCGGCCGGCTCTCCGGCACCTGGAGCGCCCCGGCCACCGCCGACCTGACCTCCACCACCGAGGAGCAGGTCGCCGCGGGCCAGCTGACCGCCTACACCTACGACACCGCTGCCAAGGGGCAGTTGGACACCGCCGTCCGCTACGTCGGGGGCAGCGGCAGCTCGGGCACGGCCTACACCAAGAAGGTCACCGCCTACGACGCCCTGTACCGCCCCACCGGCACTCAGATCACCCTGCCGGCCGGTGACGCCCTGGTCACCTCGGGCGCGGTCCCCTCCACCACCCTCGACTTCTCCTCGTACTACAACGTCGACGGCACCCGCCAGTACACCAAGGAGCCCGCCGCCGGCGGTCTGCCGGCCGAACAGATCAACACCGACTACAACGGCGTCGGCCTGCCCACCACCGTCTCCGGCGCCAGCGGCTACGTCCTCGGCACCAGCTACTCGGCACTGGGCGAGACAGAACAGCTGACCCTGGGCACTTCCTCCGCCACCGGCACCAAGAAGGCGTACATCACCAACACCTTCGAGGAGGGCACCGGCCGCCTCAAGCAGTCCGCGGTCACCGACCAGACCCATGGCTACGAGCTCCAGGAGCTCAACTACGCCTACGACGATGTGGGCAACGTCACCTCAGTCCTCGACCCCACCACACGCGGCGGGACCTCCGCGGACGACAACCAGTGCTTCGCCTACGACGGCCACCAGCGGCTGACCGAGGCATGGACCCCCAAGACAGCCGACTGCTCGGCCACCGGCCGTACCACCGCCAACCTCGGCGGGGCGAGCCCCTACTGGACGTCGTACGAGTACCAGGACTCCGGTCTGCGGTCCACCGAGACCACCCACGCCACCGGGGGCGACACCAAGAAGACCTACTGCTACGACAGCACCCGTACGCACGCCCTGGCGGCGGTCACCACGGCTGCCTCCTGCACCGGCGTGACACCCACCTACGCCTACGACACGACCGGGAACACCACCACCCGCCCCGACGGAAGTGCCACCCAGTCCCTCGTCTGGAACGAGGAGGGCGACCTTGGCAAGCTCGTCGAAGGCAGCAGCACCACCGGATACGTCTACGACGCCGACGGCAGCCTCCTCATCCGCCGCAACACCACGGGCGAGACGGTCCTCTACCTCGGCGCCACCGAGGTCCACCTCGACACCAGCACCTCCACCGCCAAGTACTGGGCGCAGCGCTACTACACCGCCGGCGCGTCCACCGTCGCCCTGCGCAGCAACAAGTCGGGCACCGACACCCTGACCTGGCTCGCCGCCGACCGGCACGGCACCTCCGCCCTGGCGCTCGAGTCGACCACGCAGGCCGTCACCAAGCGCTACAGCACCCCCTTCGGCGGGAACCGCTCCGGCGGCACCGGCACATGGGCGGACGACAAGGGCTTCCTCGGCAAGACGTCGGACACCGACACCGGCCTGACCCACCTGGGCGCCCGCGAGTACGACCCGGTCACCGGCCGCTTCATCAGCGTCGACCCGGTCCTCACCACGGACCAGGGCCAGTCCCTCAACGGCTACACCTACGCCAACAACAACCCGGTCACCCAGTCCGACCCGACGGGCCTGGAGTCGTGTGGCTCGGTCCACTTCTGCTCCGGCAGCAACGGCACGTACGGGACGTACAAGCCGGAGAACGACCCGGGCTCGGACCAGTACGACGGATCGAGCAACGATTCCTCCCCGCCAGCGCTGGGTGCCGCCACCGGTAACAAGACGACCCGGCACGACCAGGCCCGCGACCGGGCCATCAAGGTGATCCAGATGCAGGTCAAGGCGCTGGGCGTGAAGAACTTCAAGATCTTCACCTCGATGCAGGTACCGGGTGCGAGCAAGAAGTGCATGCACCCCGGCAGGAATCCCGGGGCGTCGTGCAACTACGGAGTGCCGGACATCGTCGGCTACGACCCCAACCACGACATCTACTACGTCTGGGAGGTCAAGTCGGCGGGAGTGGCGTCCAAGGCCGTTCCCGAGGCCCAGTGGTACGTCAACCGGATGCGCGCAGACGGGAAGAACTCGGTGCTGGGCTGGACCATCGGCGGCCCGTACAACGTGGTGAACGGCGACAAGGTGATCGGGCCGGAGCCGGGGGCCGTCATCTACGGCAGACCCAACAACAAGAAGTTCAAGCGAGTGCTGAGCTCCAGCCCGACGGCCGTGGCCCAGCAGCAGTCCCAGCCCGTGCCACAGCCCACGACCGGTCCGGGGCCCGGCCCCTATCCGGGGACCATCGACCAACCCGGACTCGGTATCGTGCCCCAGGCGACGGACGGTGTGAACCAATGGCCGTTGCTGGTACCTATTGTCATCGTGGCGGCGCCGTTCGTCGTCGGGGGCGGTGGTGCGGCGGCGACCGTATCGGTGAGCGCGACCGTCGCCGCCAGTCTCTTCGAACTGGCGGCGTGAGCAGGAAGCAGCGGACATGAATCCTCTGGACACCCTTGTCAAGCAGCATGTGGCCCCGGTCATGAAGGCGGCCGGCTTCACCAAGAAGGGCAGGACCTTCCGTCTCGCGGCCGGGAACGGCGACCACCTGATCCTGCAGTTCGACACCCACGCCGTCGATCCGGGCAGGCACGTCTTCGACGTGACCTTCTCGGTCGTCCCGCTGCCGTACTGGGAGTTCCTCAAGCGGCAGCACGTCGACCCGCCGGCCCCCGATGCCAGTGGCGCCCTTGCCACCTGCCCCGTGATTCCGCCGGCCGAGGTCGCCCACGAGCCCGACGAGGAGATGCCGTTCAGATCCCGGTGGGCCTTCACGGAGCCGCGGACACGGGATCTGTGCGGGCGGGAACTCGCCCGCGTCCTCGTGGAGGAGGACCTTCCGCGCATGACGCGTCTGCTCGACCGCAAGACCCTTCTGGAGGAGACCCGCACCAACCCGAACGGCGAACTGGTCAGGATGTGGGGCGCCGCGCAGAGCGAGATCGTGCTGCGCGTCGACGACGACCCGGTCGCGGACGTGGCCGCGCTGGTCGACAAGGCCGACGCGGACGGGGTGTTCCCGGGCTTCGTCGCCTGGGCGCGACAGCGACTGCAGCGACGCGCAGTCGGGGAGGCCTGACCGTGGGCTTCTGGGGCTCCTACGTCGTCTGCCGCAGCGAAACGTCGCTCGACGACCTCCAGGCCGTCATCGAACGGCACGACGGCGTCGACGAACACGAACACCGGCCCGGCGGGTGGCAGATCGGCCGCTACCCGGGCCCGGAACTCGCCGACGAGGGCCCGGCAATGCTCGCGGAACTGGCCGAGGAGACGGGGGCACCGACGCTGACCGGCTTCGTGCTGGACAGCGACACGGTCTTCGTCGAGGGATACTCCAGCACGGGCGGTCACTGGCGGGCCTGCCTCGCGCGAGAGGCCGCCGAGGCCTACTGCGAGGACGACGACGAGGACTTCGACGCTCGGTTCCTCCTCTCGGAGCCTGCCGCGCAAGCCGCTGCCGGCTGGGCCCGGGAAGCCGGCCTCACCCCCGACCCACCGGGCCTCCTCGCGACGTTCGCGGAGGAGGACAGCGACTTCGCGGAGGGACTGTTCTTCCGGCTGCTGGACCAGCTGGGCATCTGAGGCGCCTGAGCGATGGTGCTGTCCGCCCACCGCCGCGCGTACCCGGAGGGCCCGTTCCGGACGGCGCACGCGCGGCTGGTCGACGAGGGTCTCGTCGACGACCGTGAGTCCTGGGGTCTTCTCTCCAAGGGCGAGTCGGAGGAGATCTGCCGGGACCAGCGGGGCGCCTTCGCCTAGCGATGGGCAGCCAGTGGTGTCGGGACGATTCAAGGAGGAGGAAGCTGTGATGGAGGACGACGACCCCATCAAGGACGTGACCATCTGGGCCACGCTCGACGAGCAGGCGGCCGTGCCGCGGGGGGAACTCGTGGACCATTGGTTCCGGACCGCGATCGACTCCTTTTTCTCGAGCGGGGCGAAAGAGACCACCGACTCGTACGCGGTTGTCGCGGAGTCCCTCAGAGGTGGGCGGGATACCAAGCTCAAGGATGTCCGGAAGAACTGGTCGGCGCTTGTCGAAGAGCTTCGCTCGCATCCGTTTTACGCCTGCGTCGGCTTCCACGAGCCGTCGGTGGACGAGGACGCATGGATCGATGACTACGGGCGTGTCGGCAGCCAGCACAAGGGCCGCGACGGAACCCACACTGAGCTTTCCGCGTTCCTCCCGGGGGGAGACCGGATCGCCGACTCAGTCTTCTGCGCAGGCCTGCTCGATTTCCTGGCCACTGCCCTCGACGGAGCCAACCCGGTGTTCGCGCGCGTGGACCACTTCAACGTCCACGACAAGCCCGATCTGGAGGTGGCTCTGCGGCGGAGCCACAGGAAATACCTGGGCGAGGCTCGTACCTATCTGCGTGGCTATTCCTGGGTCACTGGCGTGCCGGCAGAGCTGGCCGCCCGGTTGGGCGGCGCGCAACGCCTCGCGGACGTCGGCGCCTTCCATGCCGTACGGGAACT
>NZ_JAVFVX010000181.1:0-9375 GCF_033441795.1 Streptomyces sp. ADMS
ATTCGAATTCCCGCGTAAACGCGGGAATGGAATTCCGTAAACGGAATTTCGAAAGGAAACCAATTCGCGCAAGCGCGAATTGGGGGCACCCGCGCAAGCGCGGTCGCCTGGGCTGGCAGCAAGGGGGTGCATCGCGTGCGGGACTGTGTAGGGTCTGGGATTCCCAGCTAACACCTCTGCAACGCATGTGACGGATCGTCGGCCTGACGAAGTGCCGGCCCCCACCGCAGTGACGGGCTCCGCTGCGCTCCACCCGAACCCCTCCCCCGTTCTCAACTGCCCGTACGCAATCCCACCGAACCCTCACGAGCATACACCCCGATCGGTCACGGGAAGGCGGAAATCGGCCATGTGTCACCCTAGAGTGAGGAGGTTGAAGCAAGAGTGATGCATCATGCTTGTGTACTGTGTAGAGTCTGGGAACAGGCAGCATCACCCCTGGATCCTTCGCCGCTCCGGGAATCTCCATTCTGATACGCGCCTCATTCCGCGAAAAGGAGAAAATGGGAATGGCTGTGAAACTACGTGATCACCAGATCGAGGCCGTTGCCGCCATTGTGCGCGGTCTCGATATTCCGCCGGGCGGGATTCCTGGGAATGGTCTGCGCGGACAGGTGCACGCTGCGTGCGGAACGGGAAAGACCATCATCGCGGCTGCTGCGGCAAAGCGGCTCGCGCCCAAGGGCCGCATTCTCGTTCTGGTGCCGACGCTGGATTTGCTGTCCCAGACGGTTCAGGCGTGGAATGCCGCCGGGCACACGGGTCCGGCGGTCGCGGTGTGTTCTCTCCAGGACGACCCGGAATTGTGGAATCTCAAGGTCCGGAGCACAACGAATCCGGTACAGCTCGCCCTGTGGCATGGGCAGGGGCCGGTCACCGTCTTCGCGACGTACGCCAGCCTCGATGTCCTTTCCGAGGCGTTCGAGGGCGTCTACGGGCAGCAGTTGTCTCCCATGGACCTGACGGTGGTTGATGAGGCGCACAGGACCAGTGGCTCGATGGGTAAGGCCTGGGCCGCGGTGCACGACCAAGGGGTCATTCCGTCGGCGCGCCGGCTGTACCTGACGGCGACGCCGCGGATCTGGGAAGAGCGGCTGAACCGCGAGGTCGCTGAGGGGGTGCGCGACCGACTGCCTCGGGAGATGGCGGCCTCCATGGACGACGAGACCGTCTTCGGACCCGTCCTCTACAAGCTGTCCCTCGCATCTGCTGTGTCGCGCGGGCTGCTGGCGCGGTACCAGATCATCGTCCTGGAGCTCCAGGACCCCGTCGTCACGCCCGAGCGGCTGATGGGTGAGGAGCGGCGCAGTGAGGAGGTGCGCGGTCAGCGGCTCGGGGCCTTGCAGGCCGCGCTGTTGCACACGATGGCGCAGCACGATCTGTCGACGTGCATCACGTTCCACCACCGGACGATCGAGGCCTCGGCTTACGCGGAGGGCCTGGAGCGCGTGGCGGCGAAGCTGCACGCCGACCAGCCTGAGCGGTACCCGGCTCAGATCTGGGCCGACTGGCTCTGCGGCGAGCACGTGCCGGAGCGCCGGCGCGGAGTCCTGGGAAAATTCGGCACCACGGCACTGCGTGCCATTCTCTCGAATTGCCGCGTATTGGGTGAGGGCGTTGATATTCGCGCCGTGGATTCCGTGGCTCTCCTGGATCCCAAGGGCGCGCCGCATGACATCGTCCAGGCCATCGGGCGCGCTTTGCGTCAGAAGCCCGGACAGGGCAAGCTCGCCTCTCTGATCGTGCCGGTATTTCTCCAGCCGGAAGAGACACCTGAGGATATGTTCACCTCCGGGTCATATCGCCCGTTGGTGAAGGTATTGGAAGGTCTACGCGCTCACGACGAAGAGGCAATCGAATTGCTGGCGATCCCCCAGGAGCCGCAGAAGGACGTCGCGCAACCGTCCCAGCACATCGGTACGCCGCCCGAGGAAGGCGAGGACGAATCCCGCCTGCTGCTCCGCTTTGCCGCCCCCAGGGATCCGGTGATGGTCGCGGACTGGGTGTCCTTCAACGTCATCGACACCGAACGCCAGGACTGGGCCCGCGGCTGGGCGAAGCTGAAGACGTACGTCGAGCGAGTCGGGAACGCGAGGGTGCCCTACGGACACCGCGAGGGCGCGACACCCCTAGGACAGTGGGTGGCGGAGCAGCGACGGGCGTACGGAGCCGGGGAGATGAACGGGCAGCGCGCCCAGCGGCTGGAGCGGCTCGGCATGGTCTGGTCGATGGCCGATGAAAGGTTCCAGGAGAACCTGGAAGCCGCCAAGGCCTACTACGACCAACACTGGACACTCTGCGCCCCCCGCACAGCAGCCATGCTGGACAGACCATTGGGAATGTGGCTCGCGAATTTGCGGCGTCCCGGCGCGCTCGACGACCACCCCGACTGGAAGACAGCACTCGAAACCGTCGACGAAGACTGGAACCCCGAGTGGCCGGCGGACTGGCAACGCCACTACGCCGCACTACGCGAGCTCGTGCGCGACGAAGAGGGCCCGGGCGATGTCCTGCCCGGGTTCACGGTCCACGGCATGGACATCGGACGGTGGCTCCAGAAGAACCGTCAGCACGCGGTCTGGGCTGGGCTGATGGACGGGCAGCGCGAGCGCCTGGAGCAGCTTGGTGTCGTACCACCGCTCCCCCCGGAGCAGAAAACGCCCGCCAAGGCCCCCCAGGGCGCCTCTGGAACCTTCGAGCGAGGCGTTGCGGCCCTCGCGCAGTACGAGGCTCGGGAAGGGCACCTGGCAGTGCCTAGGGGCCACGTAGAGCGGCTGGATGATGGCACCGAGGTCCGGCTTGGGGTGTGGATCATGAACCAGAAGGTCCGCCGCGCGAAGCTCACCACCGACAAACTCACCGCACTGGCCGACCTCGGACTCGGCTGGGCAGCTGCGTAACGCTGGAGTCGCGTCCTCGCTGGGCGACGTAGGAGCCGACGTCAAGTCACGAGCCCTACAGCAGCGCGCTGGCTATGAGCGTGAGCAGAGCCGTAAGCAAGGTGAACGTACCGCCGAAAGCCATCCCGGCGCGCAGCAGAGCGGTGGGGAGGGAGACTCCGTCCCAGTGGGCCAGCAAACCGGCGATGATGCTGGCCAGGACCGCAAAGAGGGCTGCAGCAAGAATGGCGAGGCAGAGGAGCGCCAGAACCAGGGATGACGGCGAATAGTGCATGAGGATGTCCTTCCAGTCCGCAAGAGCAGCTCACGCGAAGTTAGAACCAGCGGATTCGCCTCTTCTAGGACGCAGTCGCGCTCACGCAGCTGCGCACTACCGCGCAACTGCGCGCCTGTTCAGCGACCACGGATCGCTGAAGCATGAGCACATGAGCGACAACCAGGAACTCAAAGGACAGCTCCCGTTCCCCTACAACCAGGATCTGGGGAAGGTGCTGACGCACCTCGACCGGCGTACGCCGTTCAGCCGTGAACGGTTGGCCAATGATCCGGTGACAGCTGCCTATCTGGCTGCTGCTATGCGTCTGGTCACCCGCCATCTCGGGCCTGAGCCGGTGCGTACTGCCCTCGATCCGCACGACGGGAACTCCCTCGATCGCCCCTTGTTGAGTTTCCTGTCCCAACGGGCCATCGCTGCGGAAGTCTCCAACAACCCTGATCCCTTCCCTCGCCAGGGCAACGTCTCAACCTTGCGGTCGAGGTGGAAGTCGCAGTCGGATTTCGTCGCTGACCTGATCAACTTCGTCATGTGGCCGGGAAACTACCCGGCGGACTTCTACGACCAAGTGGCTGTCGGCACAGAACGGCTCCTTGACGGACCGAACATGGTGGATGCCGTCCACGACCTCGCCTACCTCAACGTGCGCGACGCCGTGAGCCTTCCGGCGTTCAGGTTGGGCTTTGCAGCGATGACCTCAGCAGAGGGAGACGAAGTCATCGGAGAAGCTGTTTCTGCCAGCTATACAGGCTTCCTTGAGCCCTGGAAGGAGGTCTACGCCGCCCTCCTGCAAGCCCGGCACCTGCAGCTCCGGCCAGGTATTACGCTCAATGACATCGCCAACTTGCTCGCAGCCACCGTCGACGGACTCGCTCTGCGCAGCATCGGCGATCCCAGCAGTGACCTGATCGACCATGAACGGCAACGCTCTCTGCTGGGGACAATGGCCCTTGCCGTCATACACAGCTGCCTTGAGCCTGCCGAAAGCGCCGACGGAATGACACTCGAAGATGCCGTTCGGATGAAGGTGTACCGCCACACCGGAACCAGCTCCAGCAACGAACTGTCCCGCGCCGACACCCATGATCGCAGAGACGGACTCGGCATGGCTGCGCCTAGCACTTGACGTGATGTTGATGTCACGACAGAAGAGTTCGGTGCCGCGCTGCGCGCCCGGAAGCAAACCTGCTCCGGGCGCAGCTGGTACCGGCATCTGAAGAGAGCGGACGACGCGTGAGAATCATGCTCGACAACAACATCTGGTCCTACCTGGGGGATGAGCGGGCCGGGGAGCGGTTCAAGACGGTCGCCCATTCTCTTGGGCATCGTGTGGTAACCGCTCCGAGCATCCTGCTGGAGGTGTTGCAGCATCCCCGCTCGGACATGCGGGCCGCCATCGTCGAGGCCATCACGACCGCTACGGACGAACGGCTGCGCAGCGAGGCCGATCAGGAGGGCGCCGAGGTCGTCTCCGAGGTGCGCCGCCTGCACCCGGAATGGATGCGGGCAATGCCCGACACCGGGCGCGAGGCGACATGGCGTACGTACTGGACCAAGAGGTTCTGGCGGGAGTCGGTGGAGCACCACGGCTGATTGCGCGACACGGAGCCGGCCCGGCGGACCGCGCGCACGGTGCGCTTCCTCGTGGATAACCAGAAGGAGCAGCGGGAGCGTTGGTGCGAGGCTGGGTTTGATCTCCGAGACCTCTCGAAGATCACGTTGTCCCCGAGTGAGAAGACGACGGTGGAGCAGCGGGCTGAGTGGGCACCTGACGAAAGGATCGCGGCGTGGCGGCCGTACACCCAGGAGGTGTACTGGGGTTCCTTCGCGAGGGGACGCCGATCTATGTTCGCGCATGAAGAGGCCACCTACGCTGACTGGGTCGGCGCCCGGGTAGACCTCCGTGCCATGTGCGCCTCGCGAGAGCTGTTCAACCGGTTCTGGCTGTATGAGGTGGAACCCAGCTATATGCCGCGCAACTGGCTCCGGTGGGCGGCAGACACCGTACAGATGGACATGAAGGTCACCGAGGGCAACCCCATTGACGTCCAACACGCCTCCTACCTGCCGGACTGCGACGTGTTCCTCACCGCCGACAAGAACTTCCTGCGGGTGCTGGACCGCATCGCGGAGCAGGCCCCAGTCCCCGTAGGCAGAGCCCACCGGGTGGAACCGGCAGCCCACAACGGCATCGTGGAGGCGATTGAGGCCACGCTGCGCACCCTCTGAGGGCGCCCCTCTCTCGCCAGCGAAGGGGGCGCGCCAACGGATCCGTCGGTTCACAGCACCGTCAGGACGAAGGTCAGCAGTGCCAGGCAGAGGGTGGCGCTGCCCGCGAATGCCAGGGCGCCCCGTAGCAGGGCGCTGGCGTAGGTGGCTCCGTCGAGGCGAGCAAGCAGGCCGGCCGCCGCTCCTACGAGGGTGCAGAAGAGTGCGACGACTGCCAGGAGCAGGACCAGGAGCATCAGGTGGATGGGGGAGGTGTTCATGGCTTCTTCCCGGGACGGTCGACGACGGTGACTCCGGGAAATTTCGCGGCTTCCGTGTTCACCGGGGTTCAGGGCGAACGAAGATGAACGAAGACGGTCGCCCGGGGGACGGAGAAGCAGGACATGGGGGACGTACACGAGGATCCGCTGGCGGAACTCGCGCAACGGCTGCGTACCCTCAGGGCGCAGCGAGGTCTGCAGATGGGCGGATTGCAGCAGCGGACAGGGCTGGGACGGACAACGGTCAGCCAGGCACTGAACGGGCAAGTGGTACCCACCGAGGCCACGCTGGTGGCCCTGGCG
The DNA here is from genome assembly GCF_033441795.1 of Streptomyces sp. ADMS. Taxonomy (NCBI): domain Bacteria; kingdom Bacillati; phylum Actinomycetota; class Actinomycetes; order Kitasatosporales; family Streptomycetaceae; genus Streptomyces; species Streptomyces sp. ADMS. The sequence continues at coordinate 5,967 of NZ_JAVFVX010000181.1, forward strand.
AAGGCCCTGGGCACGGATGTGGAGCCGATGTTGGCCTTGCGCGAAGCCGCATGGCGCCAGTCGGATGTCTCACCGGTAAGAGTTGCGCGCAGGCCCGTGCGGCCGAAGGTGGAGCCGTCCTTTGAGGAGCGGTACCTCAACTATGTGGCAGAACGGCATTCCCAGCTGACCGTCGTAGGGCTGGACCTGAGCCGACCGGAACGCGCGCGTTGGCCACTCGACGCCGCCTACTTGAGCCTGGAACTGGCGGAGCGGCCGGAAGGCTGGCCAGGCGGTGAGGAAGCGGACCGGCCATCCATCGTAGTGAAGCGTGCCGAGCACGCGTTGGCCAACTGCCGACGGGTTCTCCTGCGAGGGCTTGCCGGCAGCGGAAAGACAACACTGCTGCAGTGGCTGGCCGTAGCCTCGGCACGCGACGAACTACCGGAAGAACTGGCGGACTGGCGGGGGCAGATTCCATTCGTCCTGCCACTGCGCACGCTGGTGCGGCGTGGGCCCCTTCCAGAGCCACACGATTTCCTGTCCGCGGTCGGCACCCCCCTGGCCGCCTCACAACCCGACGGCTGGGCCGATAACGTACTCGACAGAGGCGAGGCCCTCGTCCTGGTCGACGGTATCGATGAGGTTCCTCAAGAGCACCGGGGTGCCACGCGGGACTGGCTCGAGCGGCTCCTGGCTGCCTACAAGGGCGCACGCTTCGTGGTCACCACGCGGCCGTCAGCCGTTCCCGAAGGCTGGCTGGCCTCATCCCACTTCACCGAACTGACGGTGCGGCCCATGAGCGCCACCGACACTGGAGTCTTCGTCAGCCGGTGGCACACCGCCGCCCGCCACAGTGCAGCTACCGATCCCGAACGCTCACAATTACATGATCTCGAAGCAACGCTCCAGGTGACGGTACGCGCTCAGCGTGACCTGGCGCAGCTGTCCAGCACGCCTCTGATGTGTGCGCTGATCTGCGCGCTGCACCGGGATCGCCGCGGTCATCTGCCTCACAGCCGCATGGAGTTGTACGGGGCAGCGCTGTCGATGCTGCTCGTGCGCCGCGACCTTGAGCGCAGCATCGATGTCCCGGAAGGCATTGAGCTCACCGAACACCAGAGCATCCAGCTGCTGCAGCGTCTGGCCTACTGGCTCATCCGCAACCGCCAGACCGAGATGGACCGGGCCACCGCGCTGGCCCTGGTCGACGATGCGCTGCCGGCCATGCAGGCCGTGGCAGAGCAGGGCACTGCCGACCAGGTCCTGACGCACGTGGTCGGCCGCAGCGGGCTCCTGCGCCAGCCCACCGCAGACACCATCGACTTCGTCCACCGCACGTTCCAGGACTACCTCGGGGCCAAAGCCGCCATCGAAGCCCACGACTTCCCCCTGCTGGTCAACAACGCCCACGATGACCAGTGGGAGGACGTCATACGCATGGCCGTCGCCCACGCCCGCCCAGCCGAGAGCGCTGACCTGCTGCGCCGCCTCGTCGAGCGCGGTGATACCGAGGGCGAACACAGGGGCAGACTCCACCTCCTGGCGGCCGCCAGCCTGCACTACGCCACCGAAATCGAACCCAGCGTCCGCGAACTGGTCGAACAACGTGCGCGTGTCCTGATGCCTCCCCGTTCACGGGAGGAGGCGGAGACGCTTGCCGCGCTCGGGCCAGGCATCCTGGACCTGCTGCCCGGGCCCCAAGACCTGGAAGACGACGAAGTAGGTCCCGTCGTCAAGACTGCCATTGCCATCGGTGGCGACCACGCCTACGCCTTCCTCCACCGCTTCGTGCAGTCCGTGTCTCCTGACTCCGCACCTTACGAACTCTTCGAGAGCTGGGAGAGCTTCAATGCTGACGAATACGCCCACGAAATCTTGATGCCCTTCAAAGACCGGGACCGTTTACCTCTGGAGATAAAAACTGGCGACCAGCGTAATGCGTTACGACTCCTGAAACCAATCACCGACATCACCTTTCGAGGAGAATTCACCAAAGACGAGATCATCAAGCACCTCTCACCCGAGCACACCAAGAGACTACGGATCTACTCCGGCCAACAGCTCACAGACTTGAAATTCATACATAGATTCCCCATCTTGACAGAACTCGGACTCTCCCAATGCACCCAGCTAAGACATATTGAAGATCTTGCAGGACTCCCACTATCTACGTTAATCTTGATGTATTTGCCAGATGAATTTTCCTTTAACGCCTTGGTGTCTTTGGCCGGACTCACCAACCTTAGTCTTTACACGCGCCTGCCCGGGGAAAGCCTGGCAGAGCTACCAGCACCGGAAACCCTCACCTCCATAGCTCTGAGCAGTTGGACCAACACACGCCTGGCTGGCATCTCCAGGTGGAAGCAACTGCAAGAACTGACGACCAATACCGCACCTGACGGCGAAGAATGGCGAGAAATTTCCGCACTTCCCCATCTAGCAGAACTCTGCATATCGGACTACGACCTAGACCGAGCCGTTCCAATTCGCAGCGTCACCTATCTCCGACTTCTACCCAGCTCGAACCCACAACTGGACCTGGTGCCGGACCTTTTCCCTAATCTGAAGCGCTTCTTCATCAACTGTCGAGAAACGGGATCTGACACTACTGACATCACTCCTTTGAGTCGGATCGAAGGGCTCAATCTCTCCATCAGCTACGCAAATAATCTCACTGGCCTTGAACGATTCGCCCCGGACGCAGTCGAACTGTACCCACGACCACGAGCAAGCACCTGAGCAACCCCCAAACCGTGTTTCTGCCAAAAACTGCTCACAGCATCCTGAACAAACGTCCCTCACACTCCCCCACCTCCAGATAATGGACATCCGGGCGGTGGACTCGGTGGCCCTCCTTGATCCCAAGGGGGCGCCGCACGACATCGTCCAGGCCACGGCCGGGCACTCCGTCAAAAGCCCGGACAAGGCAAGGTCGCCGCACGTTTTGGCACGTCGGTCTGCACGTGCCGGGGCTCTCCGTTCGGCGGCATAACGCGCGCCGCCGACCACTTCGCTTTTCCAGCTCAACGATCTTGATCGCGCGCCGTCGCGCACCTACAAGCCAGATCACCTAGGAGAGGCCCATACCGTTCTACGACATCAAGGGGCCCGCCGAGGTGGGGCTCGGCGGAGAGCCGATGCCGTCTCTGCCGTCGTCGTGGCCACGTTCTCGTCGCCTGTCTGCTAGGCGTGGATCAGGCCGAACGACCGTCTACGTCGACCGCGTCACCCTCTGCGTGAAGTATGTCCTCTACGACAAGGGCGACGAGATGTTCCAGGAGCTGGTCGAGAAGGACGAGGAGCTCATCAAGATGCCCGTCGTCTTCACCGACGAGCCCGGCAGCGTGCCGGAGTTCACCGCGAAGGCCGAGACCGCCATCTTGCGGAACTTCACGCGGAACGCGGCCGGATCGGCGGCCAGGAGCTC
>NZ_JAVFVX010000182.1:0-9296 GCF_033441795.1 Streptomyces sp. ADMS
TCGCGAACTCGGTCACGCACACGAAAGCCGCGTGCGTGGTGTGCGTACGGTGGGCAGGAGAGCGGCTCCGCGTGGAAGTCACTGACGCCGATCCCACTCCGGTGACTCCGGCACAGGCACTGTCCACGGACGAGCATGGCCGCGGCCTATTCCTCATCGCCGCGCTGGCAACGGAGTGGGGGTCGAACCCATGCGCAGCGGGGAAGATCACTTGGTTCGAGCTGGCGATCCCCACCCCTACGAAGCAGGCCGCAACTTTGACGTCCTCGCAGGGCGACGTGCCTGCAGAGAGGGCGATCGTCACCTTTGCCGGCGGCGCCCATCTGCTTGTCGCGGAAGCCGTACCAATAGCCGGTGTACATCCGCGAGTTGAGCATCAAGCGGCCTGATCTCCTTACGGCCAGACCGCTTCTGGCAGAGCTACCTGAATTGACGGCTCCCCTGGCCGGGCCGCTGTCCGTGGACAGTGTTCCGGTCCGGTCGAAGAAACCGCGTGCACGCTGCGTAGCCAATACGGATAGTGACTGCATGGATCCGGTTGCCGCGGCACGCACTGTTGTTGAGGAATATCATCCTGTCGCTCGGGCTGCGTTCCTAGAGAGCCCGGTGGGACGATTCTCACGGCCTGTGTCCGAGTGACCCTGCTCCGGAAAGTAGCGACGATGTTCCCCAGCGGTCCCGCGCAAGTCCACACCGACGCCGCGCTCTTCCCGGCCGGCGCCGGCGTCCCGGTCAAGCAGGAACTGTCGGTCCTACCGGAAGACTTGGCGCGCGCGTTGTTCATCACCGGCAGAGCCCCGTACGACCGGGCCAAGCACGGAAGGTCGTCGGCATACGAGTGGTGCCACAGGGTGGCGGTCCTGCCCGCCTATCTCAGCTGGAGTGATGATCCGGTTCCTCGCATTACGCGTACCGACCTCGCCCACGAGCTCGACCCGTCCGAGAAGGGCATGCTGTCCTACACCCTGGGGCAAGCCATGTGCCAGATCTTCGCCGAAAGACAGCTGTTCGTCCGGTTCTTCATGCATGTGGCACGTTACGCCTCCGCCTACAAACTCACCTTCGCTCCAGGTCAGAGCCGGGCCGACTTCTTCGGAGAGTTGACCGACGGCGGGTATGTCGTCGCGGAGGCCAAGGGCCGCTCTGGCCGTCTGACGAGGGGCCTGTGCGAAGCCATGGAGGAGCAGAAGAGGACGATCAAGACTATCAAGGGCGAGGCGCCAAAGATCGTCTACGCGAGTGCAGTGCATTTCCCCCTTCCGCGGGGCCCCATGCATCTCCTGGCGATCGACCCGGACGAAGCCGCCCTTCGCGCCGTGGACCTTCCCGTCGACCCGGACCTGCACGTGCTGGCCTACTACACGCCATTCCTGGACGCCTTCGCTCATCAAGAACCACTCATCCTGGGCGACTATGTCGTGGCCAGTTTTGCCGCGCTCGGCGTGACACTTGGCCTTTTGGTACCAGTGCTGCAGCGCGTGGAACGGGCGGCCCGGCGCCATGAAACCGCAGGGCTCCGCGACGACATCCTGCGTCTGCTCGCCCGCCATCGGCCTCGCCTGGAGCGCACGCTCTACCGCGACGGCACTCTCTTCGCGGCGGACTGGACGATTCCCGAGGACCGGCGCCGCCCGGGCCGCTGGGACAGCGCACTGCTCCCGGATCTCCTGCACGAGGCCTTCCGCAACATGAACGAGGAGGAGGACTGGCGGGCAGCACCGGTGGAGGAGGGGGACCTCGACTGGCGGAATCTACCCAGCGCCAGGGGCTACGTGCCGGGCATCTTCCCTCAGAGCGGTCTCCTCTAGGGGTGAGCGATGAGCCAAGGACAGGCCGTCGGTAGCCCTGCGGCCGCTGACAGTTCATCCGACACGATCCATGGTCGCGACTCACGCTTCGCCATAAACAGACCAACGAGCAGACAAGCTGACAGTCACATAGTTATCCGCTTTTGTTAGAACCAGTTAGCGGGGCGTGGAGTGGCGGCGGGAAGTGGCTGGCCCGTCGTCTTGAGATCACTGTGCCGGGGCTCGACGCACGCGTGCATGACGCAGTCCGTGAGGCATTGGATGGGCGGTGTGAGGCCCTCGTCGATATGGTGGACGAGGTCCTGGCTCAGGCACGTTTGTGGGTCGGCTATCGGCGCAGCGGAACGGCGTGACTGATCCTGGCCCCTGGACGAACTCGCCGGTCAGAACGTCCAGCCGCGACGGTTGGCCAGCCATCGCAGCGTGACCTCGCCGCACCAGGTCTGGTGTTGGCGAATGTACGGGGACCAGTCCGCCGGGGGTTGCGCTCCGGAGACCAGGAAGAACCCGGAGAGGGCGGCCAGGGCCGCGTCGAGCTGCTGATCGTCGACTTTTCGGGCCGTGGGGTGGCTCACGAAGAGGGTGGTGGCATCGTGTCCGTCGGCGTGCGCTGTGGCCAGGAGGAGCACGAGGTCAAACCAACTCGCCCCGAGGCACGGCCAGTTCCAGTCGCAGATCCACGCAGCTCCGTTCGTGTCGAGCAGGACGTTGTCCTGGCGCAGGTCATGGTGGAGGACTGCATCGCCAGCCACGGCCTGTCGCCATTGGGTTTCCAAGGCAGCCAAGGTGTCCAGCCGGTTGGTCGGCACCCATGCCGGCAGGGATTCCACACTGGAAGTGCCGCTGACGAGGCCGCGCCAGTCGGCGAAGTCGCTGCCGTCACCGATCGGCTTGAGGCCGACCTGCTGGAGTGTCTCGGAGGGCGTGGAGAGTGCTTCAGCCGTGACCGTGTAGGCGTCAAGCGTCGCTGCGAGTTCGTCAGCGTTCCACGGCGCGCTGGGCATGCGGCCTCCATTGACCGCATCGAATCCCAGGACGATCCACCCGTCTGCCTGTTCCTCGATCCACCGCAGGCGGGGCGCCGGAACCTCTGCGGGGAGCGCCGTGTTGATCAATGCCTCCTGCCGGTAGCAGTCGGCAATCACGGTGTTGTCCAGGGCGTTGGCCGCCTTGACGAACTCGGACCCGTTGGCGCCATGGAGCACGGCGGCGAAGCCGCTGGTGAACCCGCTTCCGGCGCTCGGCCCGGCATCCACCGCGCCGCCCAGGCGTCGGGAGACAAGCCGACGGACGTCCCGTGGCAGGTCGGCCCAGCGCGGGCGTACGGCTGTGGAGCTGTACTGGATGCGCGGGGTGATCGTGTTCGGCATTCCCTCAGCGTGAGGGAACTGCGGTCTCTGGCGCCACCGAGTTCCGGTGTCCGTCCCTCCCGATCCACCCAGTGAGGGCCACCACCCCGCAGGCGATCTCCACGGCAGACAGCGGAGGCTGCAGACACACTCGTGGAGAGATCAGGAAGCCTCTTCCGGGCGTCTTCTTGCCGAGCGTCGGCGGGGCACTCCGCCGCCGGTCCCACTCAAGGACAGGAGCGATTCCAGTGGCGCTCCGCTATTCCAGGAGCCGAACAAGTTGCGGTTCAGAGCTACGATTTGGTGCTTGATCGCGAGGCCTCGTGCAGCTTTGCCGTACTCGCAGGTGGCAACGAACAGGGCGACGTCCGCGTGGTGTTCGTTGAAGGCCATGCCGACGAACTTCTGCATGTCGCCACTGGGAACCGTGCGGTGGGGCGCGTAATGCTTGACCTGTACGACCAAGCGCCGCCCGTCGGGCATGTTACCGAGGATGTCTGCGGCAAGGTCCCCTGAGCCACCGACCACGGCGACGTTGGTGCAACCGTCTCGGCGGCACAACTCGGCCACGTAGTGTTCGAAGTCCTGCCAGGTCATGGCGTCGATGGTGGTCATGGAGCGTTCCAGTTCCATGCGCCGGTCCTGTTCGCGCCATGTGCGGTCGCCGGCGCGCTCTCGTTTGTGGGCCTTCCACAGAAGCCAGGCGGCGACACCCGCGGTCCCTGTTCCGGCGAGGCCCAGCAGGAGCCACGGCGACTGCCAAAGGACGAAGAGCACTGCCGCGAGCCCGGCCGCCGCTATGCCTGCCCGTTGGCGTAGTTCTCGCTGCCGTTGCGCCTTGGTGCGGCGTCCCTTCCGCTTGGGCATCGGATCCCTTTCCCCCGGTGGTGAATCTGGTGGGCAGTGTGGAAGTGCGGGGCGGCATTGCCAAGTAGGCGTTTCCGGCCAGCGTGAAGAGATGCTGTCTTCGATTCGCCGGTCAGCTGGATGAGCTCGTTACGTGGGGGAGGAGACGCCGCCCGCAACCTCGATCGGCAACTGAGCGCGAAGCTACGATGCCACTGAGTAGTGAGCGAGACCGGACAATCTGTCCGTGGGTTTCTGCGCTCCAGCACTTGACGCGAGGCCAGTTCATCCCGACTAGATCCAGCCCAACTGCCGTAAATAGGCCGGTTAGTTCCGTTCCTGGTACGCCACTCGGTTGGCGGATTGGGCTGTTGGCGACGGCTACTGCCCGCACATCACCCCCGAGATCACCGGCAACCGGCGGCCCCCTCGTAAACACTTGGCGACGCGGCTCGCCAGGAGGGGCCTTGTCCGTACCCTGAACTGAGTGCTCCGTCGAGAAGGGATTGATCCGCCCATGGCTGAGAACGTGACGCTGGGCGACCGGCTCCGGATAGCCCGCAAGGTTCGGAGACTGTCTGTCGCTCAACTCGCCCAGAAAGTCGCCGTATCACCGAGCTACATCGAAAAGCTTGAATCCGGGAAGCGGAAGGCGCCACTCTCGCTGGTCCTGGCGCTCACGAAGGCCCTGCACTTCGGCGTCGAGGTTCTCACAGGGCAGCCGTACTACGGTGAGCCGGAGGCTGAGGACGGCGTTCACGCGGTGATCCCGGAGCTCCGGCGGATCATGCTGTGCTACGACACACCCGATGAGCTGGATATCGCTCCCCGCGGATTGCCGGTGCTCGCTTCGGAGGTCGACCAGATCGCGGCTCTGCGCCGTGATGCGCGTTACGCCCCTATGGGGCCGCTCCTGGCACCGATCATCACCGAGCTGACGCATGTGGCGCTCAGCGCTCAGGGTGATGAGGAACGATCTGCTTTCTGGCATCTCGCCCGCGCCTACCGGGCGGTCAACTCTCTGGCGCACAAGTTGGGCCATCACGATCTCTCCACCACCGCGCTGGAGCGCGTCCGTTGGGCCGCGGACCAGTCCCGTGACCCGTTGATGCAGGTCACTGCCGCCTACCTGGTTACCGGCGCGATGCTCCGCCAGGGCGCCTACAGTTCCGCTCGTCGCAAGCTGTTGGCGCTGCGACGCGAGCTTGAGCGAATTCAGCCGGAACGCTCGTACACGGAGGACGCGCTCGCGGTGGACGGCGCTCTCCTGCTCAAGCTCGCTGTGCTCGAAGCGCGGGAGAACAACCCCGATCGTGCGAGCGAGTACCTGCGGGAGGCGGAGCAGGTGTCCAGGGTGGCCGGCGACCGCGATTCCCTCGCCTACGAGATGTCGTTCGGGCCGACGAACATCCGCATCCATGAAGTGCACGCGATGATCGACACGGGGGATACCGAGCAGGCTCTGGCGCGGCTTGGAGAGTGGTCTCCCACCTCTGGCGGGGAGTGGATGCCGCCCGCAACGACGGTCGGCGAGCGGTCAAGCCACCACTTCATCGACGTGGCTTCGGCGAAGCTCGCGACAGGGGACAGGGCAGGGGCGTTCGCTGACCTTCAGCGGGCGCGCAAGGTGGCACCGAACCACGTCAGGTTCCACCCGTCTGTCCGCGAGACGACGTCTGCCCTGCTGCGTTTGGAGACGCATCCTTCCAACGAGCTTTCGGCCTTCGGGAGTTGGGCGGGACTTACCACAGCCTGACGGTACGTCAAGAGGGTTCGCGGAAGGATCCCCCGGACAGTCTGTCCGCTCACGGAGCTTGCAGAATGGAATGGTCTCCTCACAACCAGTTGTGGGGAGACCATTCGCATGATGTCTGATGCCGACCCGAGAGCATCCGCCCCTCTGCCCCGATGGATGCCCATCGGCGAGGAGCCCGAACTGTGCGCCGCAGGGCAGTGGTGGGACGCCATTCGCGCAGTCGAGGCCATCGGCCTCCGAGCGATGGACATCCTCACCGACGCCGGCGAACCCATGGGCCCTGTGGTTCTCGCGCCTGAAGACCCGGAGCCTCGTCTCTACTTCCTCGTACCCGCGGGTGCCGCCGCGGATTGGGAAGAGCCTGGGACGGTCGCCCTTGGCCTGAAGTGCCACGTCATCGTCCCGCCAGCGGGCAAGACCGAGCCGCCCGGTCTCCACTGGCACAGGTTGCCCGGTTCTCCCAGGGCTCTGACGCACCCCGCCGCGTTGCGCCGAGCCCTGAGTAAAGCGCGCAGAGAGCGCCGTGGGTCCGCGGAAGACCCAGCCTCGTAGACCGCGCACGTTCGGATCAGGAACAACCTCGCCGCCGGTGCCGCCCAACGCCCCAGTAAGGCGACGCTCCCACTGTTCACGGACAACGTCGGCCGGGGACAGCGCGAACGCGGCCCATCGCCCCCATCGGTATCTCGGTTCACCAAGGAGAAGATCTCCGTGTCGGCACTCCGCACTGCCCAGGCGCCCGGGATGACGGGACATCCGCGTCGCTGTCACGGTTGCGGGTGCCACCTGAGTAGATACAACGACGACGCACACTGCAATGCATGCCTCCGGCTAGCGTGGGGGGAAGCCCCGGGGGCTCAACCGTGCGTACCGGAGCACGTCTGGGAGTCAAGCGACATCCAATTAGCCCTCCAGGAAAGAGACTTCGGGACCGTCTGCTTACTTGTCCGAAGACTCGGTTCGCTCCGGCAAGATGATCTGGCCACACTGACCGGCCTGAGCCAGGCCTTCCTATCGATGCTGGAATCCGGAGTGCGTAGACTCACCAACATCGACAAGATCGTCCTGCTCCTCGACGGCCTCGATGCGCCGATCGAACTCACGGGCCCAATCCTTCGTGGCCCCAAGGCCCCCACCACGCTCCCTCGCCAGCGAACCACGGAGCCCGGGCTCGAGTCTGCGCAAGCCCTGTGATCCGCCAGCCAAGCTGCAGACGTTGCCTTACCCGCCGATTCCGAAGGGCAGCCCTTTGTGATTATTGCCCAGTGAACGTCGTATGACATTGACCAGCTTCGCCTGCGCCTTGGCGGGTGCCTGCCTGGCCTGTTCGAACTCCTCCAGACTTAGCGGGTCACGCAGCGGAGTGCGTTCGCCTCGCTCCACCTGGTCCAGGAAGGAGTTGATGGCGCGGCCGAAGTTGTCGATTTCGGCCGCAACTTCCGCTGGGGCGACCAGGCTTACGCGTATCAAGGCCGCGCTCCACTCGCCCCAGTCGTAATCCCAGCCGCGCCGGTCACCATGCGCTCGCCTGAGTCCCATCGTGAACTTGGCGTAGTGGCTGAACAGCTCCTGGTAGGCGGCGAGTTGCTGATCACGTGTCCACTGACGATCTTGAGCACGGCGCGTGACGATACCGCCGACCAGCACACCCGCTGTGGCGGAAAGCGCACCAGCGGCCGTTGTCACAAGCGTGTCCAGCATCAAACCCCCTGAGGCCCTGCCGTCCCAACCTTCGGCGACACGAACATACTGATCATCAATCCTCGGCGGCAACGATCAGGGAGTGGTCGCCGCCGCATGCGGACCTCAACTGGGCGAATGTGGCGGCCCCGCCGTTCTGCTTGTTCGACTGGGAGCACTGGGGAATGGCCGTTCGCGGGCTGGACTCGGCATAGATGTGGGGGCACTCCCTCGCGTTCCCAGAGTTGGCCGAGCGTGTACGGCGTGAGCGGCACCGTGACGCCGACGGCGAGGTCATGGTGTTCGTCGCAGTTACAGCTCTGGGCGCCTAGCTGGCGGAGCGAGCTCCAGGATGTCTGAACGAAGCTGCCCGCAGGCAGCCGCCGTCGCCCGGCCGGCAGACAAGTGATGGGAGACCGTCCAGCCGTTCAAGCCTTGGGAGAGAGCGGTGATGAATGCCTCTTCTCGCAGGCTTGGGCGCAGGGCGCTGCCGTGTACCGGGTTGAAACTGGAGAGCCGCAACAGGAGAAAGCGTCCGGTGTAGGGAGCAAGCAGATCGATCAGCGCCGCCTCATCCTCGGGTCGCGTGTTGTGCTCGCAAAGAACGTAGTTCAGCCGCACCGGGCGCATCTCAGCCACGGCCGCCCACAGAGGCAAGACTGTGGAAGGGTCGTCCGCACGTGGGATGACTACCCTGCGCTGAGCAGCATTGGCACCGTGCAGCGAGAACATGAAGCGCTCCGGGAGCCAAGCCTTGGGCTTCAGGAGATTACGCACCCAAGCCTGCGGCGCGATGCTGGTCACCTTCACCTCCCGCGCCAACTCGCGGCCGACGATCGTTCTCGCGGCGGCAGTGACGTGAGTCCAGTTGGCGGCAGCATCCCCGACCCCGGCGAAATCAACCCATGCGAGGGGGCCTTGCTCAGTCCGCACCTCGTCGTCCAACTGCTCCACCGCAGAGGTGATCTCTTCCGCCTGTAGATTTCGAACGAAGGGCGTGCGGGCGAAGGTAGTGGCGCAGTGCGTGCAGCCATACCTGCATCCTGCTTGGGCCGACATGCATACTGAATAGGCTTGGTGCTCTCCCTCCCAGAGCTGCACGGCTTCGAAGGTAGCCCTATCCGACGTCTTGAAGACGTACTTGATACTGCGGTCGGGCGCTTCCGATTTCAAGGTTGAGACTACCTCAACCGAATTCTCGGGCGCGGATATTCCTTCCATCGTGAGGGCTCCTTTCGCTGATTCGCTCATGCAGGGTCGGCGATGGAAAGTCGGGACGACAGTTCGCACCCGGTGTTCACATTCGCCGATCATTTAGGAGTACATAGGACCGTTATCGTGAGAGCAGGTCGATATTAGCCTGGCAATAACGTATACCGAGTCGCACAGATCGCCGTCACATTCGAGATCATCCTGCCCCTTAGGGGAGGAGAATTCGTGCGAAAACCTGACCAACACAGCATAGAGCTCGATTGCATCTGCCAAAAATCACTCCCGTGATATCTCCCAAGAAATCCTTGGCGAAAAGGTTCGCAGATCTGCTGGCATGGTGAGACCTGCGGCAAGGATGGTGCGTGGCCTGCCGGATGACTGGAATGTCGCGGCCCTGGGGGCGGGGCGTCCTGGTCAGGGGATGCAGTCCAGGGCCCGGTCAGCTCGTCAGGGACCCCCGGACTCGATCCGTGACGATGGCGTGGAGCGACGGCTCGTGAAGATCCTGGAAGGCAGCGGGCCCCTGTCACGGCTGTACGCCACTCCTGCGGGCCTGGCGCAGCAAAGGGTGCGGGACGGGCCCTCGAAGGTGGCCCATTGAGTGGTGTGCATCGTGAAGTCGCAGGTCACGGGTCTGGTGTGAAT
>NZ_JAVFVX010000183.1:0-9258 GCF_033441795.1 Streptomyces sp. ADMS
GTTGACCATGATCACCGGGTCGTTGTGCTTGACGGAGATCTTGATGTCCCGGAAGCCGTGCTCCTCGAAGAGCGACGCCTCCCACAACGCCGACTCGACGAGCGCTTCGGGGGTCGCCTTCCCGTACTTCTGGAGCAGCCTCCGGTCCAGCGAACCGGCGTTGACGCCGATCCGGATCGGCGTACCGTGGTTCCTGGCGGCGCGCGCGATCTCCTTCACCTTGTCGTCGAACTGCTTGATGTTGCCGGGATTGACGCGGACGGCGGCGCAGCCGGACTCGATCGCGGCGAACACGTACTTCGGCTGGAAGTGGATGTCGGCGATCACCGGGATCTGCGACTTGCTCGCGATGGTCGCCAGCGCGTCCGCGTCGTCCTGCGTGGGGCAGGCGACACGGACGATCTGACAGCCGGACGCGGTGAGTTCGGCGATCTGCTGGAGTGTGGCGCCGATGTCCGACGTACGCGTCGTCGTCATCGACTGGACCGACACCGGGGCCCCGCCCCCGACCGCCACGGGCCCGACCTCGATACGCCGGGAGACCCGGCGCTCGGCGATCGGGCGGACCGGTATCTCGGGAACGCCCAAGGAGACGGCGGTCACGACGTCACTCCCGGTTTCCGGCGACGGTCTCGCGCATGGCGCGCAGGGACTCCTTCAGGGACCCCATGGTTGCCATGACTGCCGTCGGCTCGTAGCCGCAGTGCGCCATGCAGTTGGCACACCGGTCGTCCTTGCCGCGGCCGTAGGCGTCCCAGTCGGTCTTCTCGATGAGTTCCCTGTACGTCGTCACATAGCCGTCGCTCATCAGATAGCAGGGCTTCTGCCAGCCGAACAGCGAGTAGTTCGGGATCGCCCAGGCCGTGCAAGGGAAGTCGGCCTTGCCCTCCAGGAAGTCCAGGAAGAGCGGGGAGTGGTTGAGCCGCCAGCGCCGCCGGTTGCCGCCTCCGAATGCCTTCTTGAACAGCTCGCGAGTCTGCTCGACGCCGAGGAAGTGCTCCTGGTCGGGGGCCTTCTCGTAGGCGTAGGCGGGCGAGATCATCATCTCGTCGACCTGGAGGTCGTCGTTGAGGAAGTTGAGCACCTCGATGATGGTCTGCGGGGTGTCGGTGTTGAAGAAGGTCGAGTTGGTGGTGACCCGGAATCCGCGCTTCTTGGCCTCCTTGATGGCGGCCACGGCCTCGTCGAACACCCCCTCTTTCGCGACGGACTCGTCGTGCCGCTCGCGCAGGCCGTCGATGTGCACGGCGAACGCGAAATACGGCGAGGGCCTGAACTTGTCCATCTTCTTGCGCAGCAGCATGGCGTTGGTGCAGAGGAAGACGTACTTCTTCCTCTGCACCAACTGCCGCACGATCTCGTCGATATGAGGATGCATCAGGGGTTCGCCGCCCGCGATGGACACCATGGGTGCCCCGGACTCCAGCACCGCTCCGACAGCCTGGGCGACCGGCATGCGCTGCTTGAGCACCCCGGCCGGGTGCTGGATCTTGCCGCAGCCCTCACACTTGAGGTTGCAGGCGTAGAGCGGTTCGAGTTCGACGATCAGCGGGAACTTGTCCCGCTTGCGGATTTTCTGTTCGGCCAAATACGTAGCGATTTTGATGGTCTGGCGGAGCGGCATGGCCATCTGGCTCACCTCCTGGGGAGCAGCAAGGAACGGTGCCATTCGAGAAAAGCGGGAAGGACCGAACGAAGAACGCGGAAAGCCGATATTCCACCGCGAAGCGTGCCGATCCGGACGAGTTCATGTTCTGGAGCGTCCACGACCACCCGTACGGCCGCAACCGGGCGCACGCCCGTGCGCACGGCGCTGTGGAGCGTGGCCGCCGACTCCATGTCGACCGCGATTGCGCCGGTCGCGAGCAGATCCGACCGTTCGTGACCGCGCACGACGTGATCGGATCCGGTGAGAGGGCCGGTGTGGACCGTGCGCCCGGGCACGGCACGCATCAGTTCCTCGACGAGCAGTTCCACGCCGTCGCAGCGGGTGGCGCCGCGCGGGTGCCGGGTCTCCTCGGCGACCACCAGGTCACCGGGGTGCATTCCGGGGGCGAGTCCCGCGCAGAAGCCGGTGGCCAGTACGACGGCGTGGCACAGCGCCGGGTCGGCGAGGGCCCGGGTGACGGCCGCCTCGGCCGCCTCGGGCCCCATTCCCGTACGCAGCACGGTGACGGGTCCCTCGCGGCGTTCGCCCCGGCGCAGGGCGAGCCGCTCGATGCCGAGCGCACAGGCGATCAGCAGCGGGGCCGGCTCGGGCTGCCTGTCCATCAGCCCCCCTTGGCGTCGGCGAACGGCTCCCCGTGGACGTACCGGCCGAGCGCGGTGAGCGGGAAGACCTGGCGGTAGAGGTGGTAGTTGATCGAGAAGTCCCAGGGGAAGCCGGTGCCGGTGAAGTACGGCTCGTCCCAGGAGCCGTCAGGCAGTTGGGACGCGGCGAGCCACTCGACACCGCGTTCGACGACCTTCGAGTCGTGCTCCCCGGCGGCCAGCAGGGCGAGCAGAGCCCAGGCTGTCTGGGAGGCGGTCGAGGCACCCCGGCCGCTCCAGCCGGCGCTGTCGTTGTAGGAGCGCAGGTCCTCACCCCAGCCGCCGTCGTCGTTCTGGACCTTCTCCAGCCAGTCCACCGCGCGCCGGATCGCCGGGTGGGCGGCGGGCAGGCCGGCGGCGGTCAGCGCGGGCACCACCGAGCCGGTCCCGTAGACGTAGTTGACGCCCCAGCGGCCGAACCAGGCGCCGCTGGGCTCCTGTTCGGCGAGCAGCCACTCGATGCCGCGCCGGGTGCGCGGATCGTGGGACATGCCCTCGACGGCCAGCATCTCCACGACATGCGCGGTGACATCGGCGGACGGCGGGTCGATGACCTCGCCGAAGTCGCAGAACGGAAGCTTGTTGGGAAGCGAACTGGTGTTGTCGACGTCGAAGGCGCCCCAGGCACCGTTCTTCGACTGCATACCGAGGTTCCAGCGCACTCCGCGGCCGATGGCCTTCTCGACCCGCTCCGGGTCGTGGTGCCGGACACGGCGGAGGGCGAGGACGACCTCGGCGGTGTCGTCGATGTCGGGGTAGTTGTCGTTGTGGAACTCGAACGCCCAGCCACCCGGCGGCAGTTCGGGCCGTCGTACGGACCAGTCACCGGGCCGGACCACCTGTTCGCCCAGCATCCAGTCGGCGGCCTTGACCAGTTGGGGGTGGTCGGCGGGCAGGCCCGCGTCGGCGAGAGCGATGACGGCGAGACACGTGTCCCACACCGGCGACTGGCAGGCCTCGATCATCCGGGCCCCGTCCTCGCGCCACACCGTGAAACGGTCCAGGGACTCCAACCCGGCCCGCATGACCGGGTGTTCGAGGTCGTAGCCGAGCAGGTGCAGGGCGATCACCGAGTAGACGGCCGGCGGCTGGATGCCTCCCCAGCAGCCGTCGTTCTCCTGGCGCTCGATGATCCAGCGGGCGGCGGCGTTCATGGCCGCCTTGCGCAGCCGGCGCACCGCGACTTTCCGGTAGCCGTGCAGAACCCTGTCGAGACGCTGGAAGGCACCGTCCCAACTCACGAGTGGCGCAAGGGACTTGCCCGGGTTCGGCTCCCCGGGATCGGTGTGCAGCTCATCCAGCGGGAAGGGTGCCGGGCGGACCGGGCGAATCGCGCTGACGATGGTGAGCGGCACGATCGTCTGCCGGGCCCAGCAGCCGAAGTCGTAGATGTTGAGCGGCATCCACTTCGGGAAGTAGATGAGTTCCGGCGGGAGTTCGGGAAGGTCGTCCCACTTCCACCAGCCGAACAGAGCCAGCCAGATCCGGGTGAAGACCCGGGCTGCGGCGATCCCTCCCCGGTCGCGGATCCAGGCGGACGCCTTCGCCATGTGCGGCGCGTCCGGGGCGTCCCCGGCCAGCCGCAGGGCGACGTACGCCTCGATGGTGGCGGAGAGATCGGCGGGTCCGCCGTGGAAGGTCGCCCAGGTGTCGTCGTCGCGCTGCTCGCCACGGATGAACAACGCGGCTGCCTGGGTGGTCTGTTCGTCGCGGATGCCCAGGAACTGACGCAGCAGCAGGTCCTCGGCGTCCATCGTGACGTTGGTCTCGAGGTCGCCCTTCCACCAGCCCTGGGCGTCCTGCCGCGCGAGCAGATGATCGGTGGCACGCCTCATGGCATGCGCGGCGGCATCCTGAACCCCTGCCACCACGGGAACGTCGATGTCGGTTTCGGTTTCGCTGGCCGAGGCAGCGCGGGGCGGCAATGCCCCGGTGCTTCCGTCGGTCGTCGCTGTCATGGCTTCCCCTTCGTGCAGTGGATGTCTCTGCTGTGGGTCCGCCGTCGGCCGGTGCGCCGCTGAACGCGACGCCCGGCCGGCGACTACGCGAGGCTTATTCGACCGATAGTGATCATCTCTTTCGCACGACGACGAAGTCGGCGAGCGCGGTGAACTGTTCGCGCACCCGGTCGGGCATGTCGATGGCGTTCAGTGCGTCGACGGCGATGGTGTGCTGACGGCGGGCCTCCTCGGCGGTCCACTCGCGGCCGCCCGCCTGTTCGATCAGGGCGGCGCGGGCGGCGAACTCCTCCTCGGAGAAGCTCTCGAAGTCGCTGCTCTTCGCGTCGGCGGCGAGGAGTCCACCGAGCCGCTCGGCGGCCGGGCCGCTCGCCGCGAGGGCGGCGACGACGGGCAGGGACTTCTTGCGCTGACGCAGATCGCTCCAGGTCTGCTTGCCCGTGGCCTCCGGGTCGCCCCAGATGCCGAGGAGGTCGTCGACGGCCTGGAAGGCCAGGCCGAGGTGGTAGCCGTACTTCTCCAGGGTGTCGGCGGTGCGGTCGTCCGCGCCGCCGAGGACCGCACCGATGGAGCTGGCGCAGGCGAGCAGGGCGCCGGTCTTGTTGCCCTCCATCTCCAGGCACTCCTCGACGCTGACGCGGTCGCGGTGCTCGTAGGAGATGTCCTGCGCCTGGCCGTCGATGAGGGCGCGGGTCGCGGTGGTGAGGCGGCGGGTGGCGCGGCCTGCCTCGACGGTCCCGAGTTCCAGGAGGATCTCGTTGGCCAGCGCGAACATGGCGTCGCCGACCAGGATGGCCTGGGCGGGACCGTGCACCTTCCAGACGGTGTCACGGTGTCGGCGCTGTTCGTCGCCGTCCATCAGGTCGTCGTGCAGCAGCGAGAAGTTGTGCACCAGCTCGACGGCGACCGCGCCGGGGATGCCGGCCTCGGGGCCGGCGCCGGTGACCTCGGCGGACAGCACGGCGAGCGCGGGGCGTACGGCCTTGCCGCCGTCGCCGGCCGTGGGCCTGCCGTGGGCGTCGATCCAGCCGAAGTGGTAGGCGGAGACGGTGTCCATGGGCGCCGCGAGACGGTTGATCGCCGCCCGCAGCACCGGAGTGGCCAGGGTCCGGCCGCGCTCCAGGAGCGCGGTCACGTCCACCGTGGTCCTTCGATCGGCCTTCGGGGCCGGGGGCACAGTGGGCACAGTCTCTCCTCTTGTCGCGGTGCCGGGGGTGCGGGGGCCCGTCGCGTTCTGATGGTCGAGCATCAGGCGGCCTCCTCGACGTCGAAGAGGTGGTGGCGGGGCCGGCCCAGAGCGCCCAGCACGGCGCCGGCCGCACTGACTCCGCTGCGGACCGCACTCTCCATGGTCGCGGGCCACCCGGTGGCGGTCCACGAACCGGCCAGGTACAGGCCGGGGGTTCTGGTGCGGGCGCCGGGCCGCAGCCGTCCGACGCCGGGGGTGGGGGCGAACGTCGCTGTCCGCTCCCGGGTGACGAAGAAATCCTGCACGCGGGCGCCCTTCGCGCGGGGCAACAGCCGCTCCAGCTCCGGGAGATACCGCTCGCGCAGTGCCGCCACGGGCTCGTCGATCTCGTCGTGCGCGGCCGACTGCGACAGCGCAAGGTACTGGCCCTCGCCACCGAGCCCGGACGCCTCGGTCCGGTCGAAGACCCACTGGACCGGGCTGCCGAGCGCCGCGAGGAACGGCGTGCTCAGCACCTTCCGGTCGTACACCACGTGCACGTTGAGGATGGGCGCGGTGCCGATCTCCAGCAGCCGCCCGGGGGCGTCGAGCGCGCCCTCCGGCAGCAGATCGTGCGCCTCGTGCTGGGCCACGGCGAGCACGACGGCGTCCGCGTCGAGCGTCTCACCGGGAACCTGAACGGTCAGGCGGCCGTTCTCGTTGTGTTGGACGGAGGTGACGCGTGTACGGACTTCGGTACGCACGCCCGCGGAGTCGAGCGCCTTGCGGGCCAGAGTGTCGTGCAGTTCACCCAGCGGGACGCGCGCCCAGCCGATGTCGGCCGCGCCCGGGTCGGACAGCAGACCGGTCTTGAACACCATCGCGGCGAGCCCCAGGGACGAGTCCCCGGCCACCGCGTTGAGGGTGGCGACCCCCACCAGGTCCCACAGTGCCTCGACAGCACGCGGCGACTGACCGTGCGCGGCCAGCCAGCTGCCGAAGTCCTGCGCGTCCAGCGCCGGGTCGCCGAGGTCCAGCGCCTTGAGCGCGAGTGCGGCACGGCCCACTCTGGCGCGTTCGGCGAGGGAGAGGTGCGGATACGTGGCCAGGCTGCGCCCGAGATGCAGGGGTACGGGCAGTGCGTCGCGCCGAAGTCTGCCCAGGCGCCGCCCGGCAGGCTTCGCCGCGTCGACCACCGGCACGTCGAGACGAGCCTGCACCGGAGCGAGCGCGGCGCCGTCGATACGGTCGAGGAACCAGCGGTAGGCGGTGCAGCAACGCAGGTACACGTGCTGGCCGTTGTCGACGGTCAGTCCGTCGCGCTGGAAGGAGAAGGCGAGCCCGCCGAGCCGCGGCCGCCCTTCGAGCAGCGTGACGCGGACACCGGCATCGGCCAGCGAAAGCGCCGCGGTGATGCCCGCCAGCCCTCCGCCGACCACCACGGCGCTCTTCTCACCGTGATGCCCCGGACGTTCCCCGGGCCGCGTACCGTCGCTCATCCCGCACTCCCCCCTGCGCACCCGCCGCGCCGGATGAACACCGCACGGCAGGCCGTTGAAGTCAGGGACGCCGTCCCCGACCGGAGGGTTGCGCGCCGTTTCGACTGGGGCACATCATCTCGGACCGGACTCTCCATCAGGCCCGCCTCCTGACGGTCCGCCGGGACACATGCCGGGCGTCCAGACCGGACAGGCCGCGCACCGCGACGTACGCCTTCTCGCGTCCGGGCAGCGAGACCCGGCCGCGCAGCACGGCCTCCGGCTCGCGCTCGATGCGGTCGAGGAGCCGCCGGTAGATGCCGGCCATGGCGGCGACACAGGCGCCGCTGCGCCGGTCGAGCATGGGCAGCAGCCGGTAGCCCTCGGCGAACAGGGCGCGGGCGCGCCGCACTTCGAAGTGGACCAGGCCCGCGAAGTCGGAGCCCTCCGGCGGGTTCGGCCCGCTGAACCCGGCCGAGCAGCCGAACTTGGCGAGGTCGTCGGAGGGCAGATAGGTCCGTCCGCCCACGGCGTCCTCGCGGACGTCCCGCAGGATGTTGGTGAGCTGGAGTGCGAGCCCCAGCGTGTCGGCGTACTCGGAGGCGCGTTCCGCACCGCGCGCGCCCCGCTCCGTGCCGAACACACCCAGCGAGAGCCGCCCGATGGCCCCGGCCACACAGCGGCAGTAGACCTTCAGGTCGTCCCAGGTCTCGTAGGTCTCACCGTGTACGTCCATCACGACGCCGTCGATGAGTTCGTCGAGGCCGCCGAGCGGGATCGGGAAGTGTGTCCCCGCGTGGCTGAGGGCGACCGCGACCGGGTCGGTGTCGTCCTCGTCGACCGCGCCCTCGCGGACCCGGGTGAGCAGCGCTCTGGTGTCCTCCAGCCGCGCCGCCTTGACCTCGGAGGCCAGCGTGCCGTCACCGATGTCGTCGACGCGCCGGGAGAACGCGTACAGGGCGGACATCGCGCGCCGCTTCGGCGTCGGCAGCAGTCTGATGCCGTACGCGAAGTTGCGGGCCTGCTGTCCGGTGATGGCCTCGCAGTAGCTGTAGGCGGCGAGTACCGGTGCGGACACGTGTGGTTCCGACTCCACCCTCCGGATCACCCCTTTCCTCGCAGGGTTGTGCCCACCTCGCGCAGCAACTGGATCCTGCCGGGCTTGGGCGGGCCGGGAAGTACGTCGTATTCGGCGGCGGCGATCGCCTGGATGGCCGCCTTTCCCCCCGCCACGAAACCCGCGAGCAGCAGCTTCAGCCTGCCGTGGACGCTACCCACGAGGGGGATGCCTTCATTCAGCAGGCCACACGCGCGTTCCGCTTCGTATGCGATCAGTGCGCGCACCGATGCGCCTGCGGTGGGGGCTGCGAGATCCGCCTCCCGGAGATGAAAGCGCTTCATGTCCTGGGCGGGCAGGTAGATCCGGCCGCGGCCGAGGTCCTCGGTGACGTCCTGGAGGTGCTCGACGATCTGGAGGGCCGTGCACACGGCGTCGGAGCGGCGGATCCGCTCGGGCGTCGCGGTGCCGGTGACGGCGAGGACGAGGCGGCCCACGGGGTTGGCGGACAACTCGCAGTAGGCGAGGAGGTCGTCGTACGTCTCGTACCGTCTGACCAGCTGGTCCTGGCGGTTGGCGGCGATCAGGCCGAGGAAGGGCTCGGGGGTGAGGGCGCGGCGGCGAACGGTCGGCTGGAGCCGGCGCAGCAGGGGGTGCTCCGGGGTTCCGTCGAAGACCCTGCGCAGGTCGGTCTCGAAGGCGTCGAGAAGTACGAGCCGGTCGTCCGCCTCTTCGGGGGCCACGCCCAGCAGACGGGCATCGGCGCCACCGGGGGCCAGATCGCCGTCACCGATGTCGTCGACGAGGCGGGCGAAGCCGTAGACGGCCATGAGGTCGGTGCGCCAGGCCCTGGGAAGGAAGAACGGTGCCACGGGGAAGTTCTCGTCCGCGGCCTTGTCGAGCGTGCCGCGCTCCGCGTCGTCGGTGCGCGTATGGCCGGTTGCCGTCACCGTTCACTGCCCGGGGCGGGGATGGCACACGCTGTGGGGAGCTGGGGAGTTTCCGTAGCCATCGCCGTCACATCTCCCGTTCTACACTGCGGACCCAATGGGCACTATTTCGGACACGCCGCCCAGCCGTCCACGCGGCGGTCCGATGCCGGGTGTCGCGTGTTATCGCCCCACTTGCCGCGATTCAGCGCTGGTACAGCTTACGTTGTACAACGCACCATGGTCCGTCGGGGTGTCCGACGCATCACAAGAACGCACCGATTGGCGTCAAGATTCCTGCGGCTGGCCGGAGTTGACGTTTCCTTTACAGACGTGGGGCCCCGCCGGACCAGTTCCG
>NZ_JAVFVX010000184.1:0-8873 GCF_033441795.1 Streptomyces sp. ADMS
TCTGGGGGCGCAGCCCCCAGGTACGGGATGGGACGGGTAGGGGCGGCGGGGGCGAAACCCCTCCCATCCCCATCCCCTCCACGCCCCACACCCCGCCCCCCACGGCGGTACCCTGACCAGGCCACATCCGTGCACCCCCGAAGGGACACCACATGCCGCTCGAAGCCGGCCTCCTGGAGATCCTCGCCTGCCCGGCCTGCCACGCTCCCCTCAAGGAGCAGGAGACCGAGCTGATCTGCACCGGCCAGGACTGCGGCCTGGCGTACCCCGTCCGGGACGGAATCCCCGTACTGCTCGTCGACGAGGCCAGCCGCCCCGCGTAAGCCCGTCCCGGCGATCGGAGGTGCCACCCATGCTCGACGAATCGCTGCTCGACGCCCCCGAGGCGTTGGCGGACGCAGACCGCCGCGGCCTACTCCGCGGTGCGGCCGAAGCAGGCGCCCGCGTCCGCACCGCCGCCCGGCACGCGGCCGACGCGGGGATCAACGACCTGAAACCGGACGGCCGCCCCCGCGCCGTCCTGATCGCGGGCCCCGGCGCCGCCGCGAGCTGCGTGGCCGACCTCCTCGGCGCCCTCGCCGGCGCGACCAGCCCCGTCACCCGCCTGGCCCCCACCGGTGTCGCCCCCGCGGCAGGCGCCCTGCGCTGGGAGCTGCCGGGCTGGGCCGGCTCCGTGGACCTGCTCCTGATCGCCACTCCCGACGGCACGGAACCGGGCCTGTCCCTGCTCGCTGAGCAGGCCTACCGCCGCGGCTGCACGGTCGTCGCCGTCGCGCCCGCCGACACCCCGCTCACCGAGACGGTGCAGGGCGCGGCCCATGGCCTGTTCGTACGGATGGCGACCGCCCCGTACGAACAGGAGGAGGCGGACCAGCCGCTCGCCGCAACCGCCCCCGGCGTCCTGTGGGCGCTGCTCATTCCGCTGCTCGCGCTCCTCGACCGCACCGGCCTGCTCGCCGCGCCGCCGGAAGCGCTGGAGAAAGTCGCCGACCGCCTCGACCGGATCGCAGAACGCTGCGGCCCGGCCGTCGCGACGTACAGCAACCCGGCCAAGACTCTCGCCGCCGAACTCGCGGACACACTCCCGGTGATCTGGACGGAGGGCGCGTCGGCCGGGCCCGCGGGACGCCGTTTCGCCGCCGCCCTCGCCGAACTGGCCGGCCGCCCCGCGCTCGCCGCCGAACTCCCCGAGGCACTCGCCGCGCACGGCGCCCTGCTCGCGAGCCGGCTCGCCGCGGGTGCCGAACCCGACGACTTCTTCCGCGACCGCGTGACCGAGGCACCCGCCCTGCACGCGCGCGTGGTGCTGCTCCGTGACCGCCCGACCGGCGGCCTCAGCGCCGCCCCGGCCGCCCGCGAACTCGCCCTCGGTCATGACACGGCGATCAGCGAACTCGAACCGGAGGACGGCGCCGAACTGGAGAACCTGGCGGAACTGATCGCCACCACGGACTTCGCCGTGGTGTACCTCGCGCTGACCGCCGGGACCTGAACAGCTGAGCCAGAGCGCCGAAACCACCCCACCCCCTCTCCACCTGTCACTTCCTCTCGATCTGCACGCAGAAAGACCGCTATGGACCGCCTCGACAACACCATCCGCCCCTACGCCTGGGGTTCCACCACCGCCATCCCGGCGCTCCTCGGCACCGAGCCGACCGGTGAACCGCAGGCGGAGATGTGGATGGGCGCCCACCCCGGCGCCCCCTCGCGCACCGGACGCGGCACCCTCGTCGAGGTCATCGACGCCGACCCGCAGGGCGAACTCGGCGCGGCGGCCGTCGCCAAGTTCGGCCCTCGCCTGCCCTTCCTCCTCAAGCTCCTCGCGGCCGGCGGCCCCCTTTCCCTCCAGGTGCACCCCAACCTCGCCCAGGCGAAGGAGGGTTACGAGGACGAGGAGAGCCGCGGGATCCCGGTGGACGCCGGGCAGCGCAACTACAAGGACGCCAACCACAAGCCCGAACTGATCTGCGCCCTCACCGAGTTCGACGGCCTGTGCGGCTTCCGCGACCCGTCCCAGGCCGCGGACCTGCTCGCGGCCCTGGACGTCGACACCCTCAAGCCGTACGTCGACCTGCTGCGCGCCCACCCCGAGGAGGCGGCGCTGCGCGAAGTCCTGACGGCCGTACTCAGCGCGGACCGCGAGGACATGGCCCGCACGGTCACCGAGGCCGCGACCGCCTGCGCCCGCCTCGGTGGCGACCACGCCCCCTACGCGGACATCGCCCACCACTACCCCGGCGACCCCGGCGTCATCGCCGCCATGCTCCTCAACCACGTCCGACTCCAGCCAGGCGAGGCCCTGTTCCTCGGCGCGGGCATCCCGCACGCCTACCTCAACGGCCTCGGCGTCGAGATCATGGCCAACTCCGACAACGTCCTGCGCTGCGGCCTGACCCCCAAGCACGTCGACGTCCCCGAACTCCTGCGCATCGTCCGCTTCGAGGCGAGCGACCCCGGCATACTGCGCCCTGAGGCGTCCGCCGACGGCGAGGAGGTCTACGAGACCCCCATCGACGAGTTCCGCCTCTCCCGCTACGTCCTCCCGGAGAGCACACCCGCCCGCGAACTCGCCCTCCCCACCCCGCAGATCCTGCTCTGCACGGCAGGCTCGGTCCGTACCGGAGACATCGAACTCGCCCCCGGTCAGTCGGTCTTCGTACCGGCGAACGAAAAGGCCGAAGTATCCGGCCCCGGCACGGTTTTCCGGGCGACAGTCGTCGTCTGACACCACCCCGGAGAGTGTCCGGGCACATCCCGGGCACTGGTTGCCCTGGCCTTTGTGGCAGTCTGGCGCGTCGTTGCCGGAGGGGCTGCAACAATGGCCCCCCGGCAAAAGGCGGGCAAAGCCCGGGGACAGCGGACGTACGAAGGGACAACGCGAACACATGAGCGCGTCAGGCGGCACCAAGGCGATCGTGGCGGCACTGGTCGCCAACCTCGCGATCGCGGTAGCGAAGTTCGTGGCGTTCCTCTTCAGCGGATCGTCGTCGATGCTCGCCGAGTCCGTGCACTCGCTCGCCGACTCCGGCAACCAGGGCCTGCTGCTCCTCGGCGGCAAGAAGGCCAAGCGCGAGGCAACTCCGCAGCATCCCTTCGGCTACGGCCGCGAGCGGTACATCTACGCGTTCCTCGTCTCGATCGTCCTCTTCTCCGTCGGCGGCATGTTCGCGATCTACGAGGGCTACGAGAAGATCAAGCACCCGCACGAGATCGACAACTGGTACTGGCCGGTGGGTGTCCTCGTCTTCGCGATCATCGCCGAGTCCTTCTCCTTCCGGACGGCCATCCAGGAGTCCAACCTCACGCGCGGCAAGCAGTCCTGGAAGGATTTCGTACGCCACGCCAAGGCGCCCGAGCTGCCGGTCGTCCTGCTGGAGGACCTGGGCGCGCTGGTCGGTCTGATCCTCGCCCTCGTCGGCGTGAGCCTGGCCCTGGCGACCGGAGACGGCGTCTGGGACGGCATCGGCACCCTCTGTATCGGCATCCTGCTCATCCTCATCGCGATTGTCCTGGCCGCCGAGACCAAGTCTCTGCTCCTGGGCGAAGCCGCAGGACTCGAAGAGGTGCGGAAGATCGAGGCGGCGATCGTGGACGGCGAAACGGTCACCAGCATCATCCACATGCGCACTCTTCACCTCGGCCCCGAGGAACTCCTGGTCGCCGCCAAGATCGCCGTCCAGCACGACGACACCGCCACCGAGGTGGCCACCGCGATCAACGCGGCCGAGTCCCGCATCCGCGTCGCCGTCCCGATCGCCCGCGCCATCTACCTGGAACCGGACATCTACAGCGAGGCGGAAGCGGCCAAGGGCCCCGACCGTGGTGCGGCCCCGGGCGGCCCGAGCGCGCCTGCCGCCCACTGAGGTTCCCCTCCACTCGCCCTTGATCTGTCCTGATGTGTTCGCAGGCGGACTGGGGGCGGCCGGGCCGACAGGTGTAGCTTGGGACGGAGCCAGACGTCGCTGCTGATGGCGGTCGGTCGGTCCCACCGCGGACCGGCCGAGGGAGAGAGGGCCTCCGACGGACTGCGCTGCGCGTACTCGGGCATGCCTGTGCCCTCTTCGGGCACTCCTGTGTCCGCTGCCGCGCAGACCAGCCGTAGCCGTACCCACCTCGCCCCAACCTTCAGGAGCAGCCCGTAATGACGACTGTCGACGCCCGACAGGACTTCAAGGTCGCAGACCTCTCCCTGGCCGAGTTCGGCCGCAAGGAGATCACCCTCGCCGAGCACGAGATGCCCGGCCTGATGTCCATCCGCAGGGAGTTCGCCGCCACCCAGCCGCTGGCCGGCGCCCGGATCATGGGCTCGCTGCACATGACCGTGCAGACCGCCGTCCTGATCGAGACCCTGGTCGCCCTGGGCGCCGAGGTCCGCTGGGTGTCCTGCAACATCTTCTCGACCCAGGACCACGCGGCCGCCGCCATCGCGGTAGGCCCGACCGGCACGCCCGAGAACCCGCAGGGTGTCCCGGTCTTCGCCTGGAAGGGCGAGACCCTGGAAGAGTACTGGTGGTGCACGGAGCAGGCCCTGACCTGGCCGAACACCCCCACCGGCGGCCCGAACATGATCCTGGACGACGGCGGTGACGCCACCATGCTCGTCCACAAGGGCGTCGAGTACGAGAAGGCCGGCAAGGTCCCCTCCGCCGACACCGCCGAGTCCGACGAGCACCGCGTCGTCCTCGAACTGCTCGACCGCACCATCACCGACGGCTCGCAGAAGTGGACCCAGCTCGCCTCGGAGATCCGCGGCGTGACCGAGGAGACCACGACCGGCGTCCACCGTCTGTACGAGATGCAGCGCGACGGCGCCCTCCTGTTCCCGGCGATCAACGTCAACGACGCCGTCACCAAGTCGAAGTTCGACAACAAGTACGGCTGCCGCCACTCCCTGATCGACGGCATCAACCGAGCCACCGACGTCCTCATCGGTGGCAAGACCGCGGTCGTCTTCGGCTACGGCGACGTGGGCAAGGGCTGCGCGGAGTCCCTGCGCGGACAGGGCGCCCGCGTGATCGTCACCGAGATCGACCCGATCTGCGCGCTCCAGGCGGCGATGGACGGCTACCAGGTCGCGACCCTTGACGACGTCGTCGACAAGGCCGACATCTTCATCACCACGACCGGCAACAAGGACATCATCATGGCCTCGGACATGGCCAAGATGAAGCACCAGGCGATCGTCGGCAACATCGGCCACTTCGACAACGAGATCGACATGGCCGGCCTCGCGAAGATCCCCGGCATCGTCAAGGACGAGGTCAAGCCGCAGGTCCACACCTGGAAGTTCCCCGACGGCAAGGTCCTCATCGTGCTGTCGGAGGGCCGCCTGCTGAACCTGGGCAACGCCACCGGTCACCCGTCGTTCGTGATGTCCAACTCCTTCGCGGACCAGACCCTGGCCCAGATCGAGCTGTTCACCAAGCCCGACGAGTACCCGACCGACGTCTACGTCCTGCCCAAGCACCTCGACGAGAAGGTCGCCCGTCTCCACCTCGACGCGCTCGGCGTGAGGCTGACGACGCTCCGTCCGGAGCAGGCCTCGTACATCGGTGTCGAGGTCGAGGGCCCGTACAAGCCGGACCACTACCGCTACTGAGTCGGCACCCCAGCCAGTGTTGAGCACGTCCGTGCACTGACGCGCTCACCACCAGCAGGTTCTCCGAGGCAGGCCCCCGCACCCCCGTGCCGGGGGCCTGCCCCTTTGCCGAGGCTCAGGGAACAGCCCGAAAAGACCCAGGACCCCCATGCCCCGCGGCCGCTATTCGCTCCACGATCCGCACGATCACACCCCCCTCGCAGACGAGCACTTCCACTGCGCCCCCGGCCCCTCCGGCTGGCGCTACGTCTCCCAGCTGACCACCCCCTCGGGCGACCACAGCGGCTCCGTCGACCTCACCATCGACGACCTGGGCCGCCCCATCCGCCTCGAACTCCACGCGGCGAGCTGGCAGGTCCGCGGCGCAGCACTCGACGGCGTCACCTGGGTCCGCACCGACCCCACCGGCGCTCACGCCACCGAAGGCAACGTCCGCGCCCACGCCTTCACCGGCACATCCCCCGCGTTCCTGGTCGCCACCGCCCGCCTCCTGCGCCTCACCCCCTCAGCCGCCGCGACCCGCGTACGCCTTGTCGCCCTCACGGACCCGGTCCTCGCCCCGCGCACCGTGGACCAGTCCTGGGCCTTGGTGGAAAGAGAAGCACACGCCACTGACAACGGCCCCCTGACGGTGGACGAATACCAGGTCACAGCCCTGGACACCGGCGAACAGCACGCCGTACACATCGCCGGTGATGTGGTCCTCGCCGCACCGGGCATCGAGCTGGAACAGCTCGAGTCCCCGCCGTCTGTGTTCGCCGATCAGGCAGGCGGAGCGAACCCACCGGAAGAAGGACGACCGCCGGCCTGATCCTGCGGCGCAGCTTCGGCGACCGGGACAACGGGGGGGTACGGAGCCGCAGGAACCGCAGTCGGCCGCTGCGGCGCCGGATCCCGGAACGCACCATGCCCACCATGCTCACCCGGCCCGCTGATCGCCGTACCGCCCCCGAAAGCCCGCCGAGCCTCCCGCACCTGCCGCTCCTGCAGCACGGCCGCCAGATAGGCCGCCGGCGGAACATCTGGCGGCGCCGGAGTCCCCGTACGCGCCGCCATGTCGGAGGCGAGCCGCTCGGCCATGGCCCAGCCCACCTGCGGATCCAGCTGCCGCATACGCGTCAGGTACTGACGGACGGCCAGCCACAGACCGTCGGGCACGGCAGACAGATCGAGTGCCGCGAACCGTCCGGACAACCAAGGCGGCGGGGGAGGAACAAAGGCGGTCTGACCGACCGGCACTCGCTCCCGCACCACGAGCGTGCCCGCGAAGACATCACCGAGCCGCCGTCCCCGCGCCGAAACGAGCGAGGCGATACAGGCCACCACCCCGAACGTCATCAGAATCTCGGCCACACCGACCGCACCCCGCACCAGCGCATGCCGGAACCGGATGGGTCCGCCGTCGTCCCGCACCACCCGCAGACCGCAGGCCATTTTGCCGAGCGAACGTCCATGGGTGAGCGTTTCCACCGCGATCGGCGCGCCCACCAGCACCAGAATGAACGCGGCGATGGAGAGCGCGAACTGTGCGGCCTCGTCCAACGACGCGGTGGAAATGACCAGAACAATGGTGACGGCGGTGTAGACCACCCCGACCACAACAAGGTCGAGCAACACGGCCAGCGCTCTGCTGGGCAGTTTCGCGGGGCGCAGCTCCAGCGTCACCGCCTCGCCCGTAACCAGCTCACTCACGACTGCCGTCCTTCCCCTGACCTGCCCCTGGAACCGCCAGTCTGCCAAGCTGAAGGGGCATCGCGCCGCAGTACGACAAGCCGACACCCACGACGCGCAGTCGACGAACAGCCGAGGAGCAGGCAAAACGATGGACCTCGATGTCTTCGTCTCCGCCCACCGCGCCGAGTGGGATCGCCTGGACGCACTGCTGAGCCGCCACCGCCGCCTCACCGGAGCCGAGGCGGACGAACTCGTGGCCCTCTACCAGCGCACCGCCACTCACCTCTCGCTGATCCAGTCGAGCGCCCCGGACCCCCAGCTGACCGGTCGGCTCAGCCAACTGGTGGCACGCGCGCGTAGTGCCGTGACAGGAACCCGCCGTGCCTCCTGGCGCGATGTCACCCGCTTCCTCACACACGGTTTCCCCGCGGCGGTCTACCGATCACGCCACTGGTGGATCCCCACCGCGCTCATCTCCACGGCGGTGGCGGTCCTTTTGGGATGGTGGATAGGCACGCACCCCGAAGTGCAGTCCTCCATAGCGGCCCCCGACGAGCTGCGGGACCTCACCCGCCCCGGTGGCCAGTACGAGGCGTACTACTCCAGCCATCCCGCCGCGTCCTTCGCTGCTCAGGTGTGGACGAACAACGCTCAGGCCGCCGCGATGTGCCTGGTCCTGGGAATCTTCCTCTGCCTCCCGGTCGTCTGGATCCTCTTCCAGAACATGCTCAACGTGGGCATCGGCCTCGGCCTGATGTCCTCGGCGGGCCGACTCGACACCTTCCTCGGCCTGATCCTGCCGCACGGCCTCCTGGAACTGACCGCCGTCTTCGTGGCCGCGGGCACGGGCCTGCGTCTCGGCTGGACCGTCATCGACCCGGGGCCGCGATCTCGCCGCACAGCGCTGGCCGAAGAAGGAAGAGCAGCCCTGGGCATGGCTATAGGCCTGGCGCTCGTCCTCTTCGTCTCGGGCGCCATAGAAGGCTTCGTGACACCCTCGGGCCTGCCCACATGGGCCCGCATCACCATCGGGGTCGTCGCTGAACTGGCCTTCCTCGCATACGTCTATGTACTCGGCGGTCGCGCGGCGCGCGCCGGCGAGACAGGCGACCTTGAGCCGGTCGAGCGCAGTGCCGCAGTCCCCACAGCTGGCTGATGTGCGGACAGACCTGCGGGGCTGCTAGTCTCCTCTTCGCCCCACAGGAGCCGTTGACACGGAGCTGGTGGGGAGGTAGATTAGAGCAGTTGCCTGGAACTGGACAGGTTCAGTGGTGACAGTGAAAATCTACTGGTTTCTCAAGAACTTGGATTCTTGGGGACCACTTCCCGATTACTTCAGGAATGAGTGGCCGGTCAGTCCGGCCAAAAACTTCTGATAAAGTCGGACTCGCCGAAAGGGAGCCGGAAGGCAACCGAATAGGCGAAAGCCCCCAACGGCTACTGGATCAAAATTCGAACCGGAAACGGAACGGAAAAGGATCTGGTAAGGTTGGAATCGTAGGACAGCAGGACCGAAGGGAAAGTGCCCGGAGGAAAGCCTGAGAAAGTTTCTTGGGTGAGTACGAAGGAAGCGTCCGTTCCTTGAGAACTCAACAGCGTG
>NZ_JAVFVX010000185.1:0-8838 GCF_033441795.1 Streptomyces sp. ADMS
TGGCCCGGGAGGCGGCCTCGATGGTGCTCCTGGACGATTCGTTCGCGTCCATCGCACATATTGATCTTCATACGGAAGCCGCGGCGGCCCCGCCGGTCGGCGCTTCGCCATCAACACCGCAAGACGGTCCTCACGCTCCCTGCCCGCTGCGGGCGGGCCTGAGCCGACCGTCGGCACCCAAGAAGGGGACACCCCGTACATGCGCGCACCACGGGTGACATCTTCACGAACATGCAGGAAGCGGACCTGATGCCTCGTCCGCCTCACTACGCAGGTCACGGTCGTAGATGGTTCTTCCCAGTGCCAGTGTGGCGGCTGCTCCAGCGCTCAGCGAGCTGGGCAAATGTGAGCAGCCCACGCCCGCCCAAGTCCAAACGCTAGGCAGGGCGGAGATCCTGGGCGGCACTGCTTCGTTGCTCCAGGGCCGACGGCCTACCCGCACACTGGCGAGACAGCGTCGTTCAATTCGCGCTCGCCGCTTATCACGGAGTCTCCATCAAACTGCAGAGAGATGATCCGGGAGTCGCCCACCCATTCCCGGAGGGTGTCGAGGGCAGCGGGGTCGAGCTTCGTGGTGAAGAGGAGGGCGAGGTGCTCTTTGGCCCGCGAACACGCCACGTAGAAGAGGTTCCGCGCCCTGACGAAGGCTTCCCGCTCCTTACCCTGCAGTCCGTGACGCCGGGAGAAGTTCGCCAGCATCTCGGGGATCTGGAAGCGAGTGTGCCCCTTGCTGACGACCGCTAGGACCCTGTCGAACTCCTGGCCTTTGACTCCGTGCTGCGTCGCGAAGGGCGTGCCACCGCCCAAGTGATCATGCAGCGCCAGCAGTTGCGCGTATGGCACAGCACGCAGGGCCTCGTACTCTTCCGCTCGTGCCTTGGCCTTGTCGTCGCTTTCGGCCTGCGAATCGTTGTTGGCCGGTGCCACGGACTTGCGGTGGCGTTCACGGACCTTTCCCAGTCCATCAAACAGTTGCTGGCTCAGGCAGAGGTCGAGGACGTCGCCAACCGTGCCATCCTCACGGATCCTCTCCAGCTCTTTCAGGAGGGCCGCCCACGCGTGCTTGTCGGCGGGTGAGGTGAGAAGCGAGCGGTGGCCGAGCACGTCGAACATCGCGCCATAGCGCTTGTTCCGGTGATGAAGCAGTGCGGGTTCCAGGACGTCCAGGAAGAAGGCCATGATGTGGTCCTCCTTCTTCACATAGGACTCGTTGCGCCGGAAGGCTTGGTGAAGTCGCTGGTAGCCCAGTTCGCCAGCAATGGTCTCGTGCGTGAGCATCAGGATCTTCGTGCTGGGTGCTGCCGCCCGCGCTCTGTCCAAGCCATTGGAAACCTTGGTGTTCCATAGGCGTTGGCGGGCGTCTTCCAGGGCCCAGCTGCGGGCCGCATGCGCGGCATCCCAGCCTATCTGTCCCTTCCGGTGGTGGGTGAGCCTCGTGCCGGCCCAGTCGTTGGTGTGGTAGATGGCGATGCTCCCCTCACCTGCTCCCGGGCTCGTGGTCTGCTCCAGTTCAGGGCGCATCGCGTTCAGGAGATCCACCACAGCGCGCTGCGACCGGCGGTTGCGCCGCCTGTCGATCGGTTTCACGCGCGGGTCGTCGATGGTTCCGCACACCTTGTCGTAGATCTGCTGCCAGTGGTCGCCGAAGAATCCGCAGAGGGGACCACTGCGGGGGGGCTCCTCACTGGGCGTGCCCAACATGGCCTCCACCAGGCCGGCGGGGGTGTCCTGGTACTCGTCGACGAACACGATTGGGAACTGGTCGGCGGCCAAGGCCCGGAACTTGGGGAGGGCGAAGAACTTGCAGGCCAGGGCAGGAAGGTCGTCGTGCGCCAGTTGCACGTGGAGTGTGTCGTGGTCCACCTTCCGGTAGCCGATGCTGTAGTCGACCGTGTAGCCGTCCAGTGATGTTCGCCCTTCCAGTCTGGACTGCATAGCGTCGAGTTCGACGACGTAGCGCAGCAGGTACTTGGGGAAGGGAGAGAGTAGTTGCCATAGGAAGCCGTGGATGGTGTCAGCGAAGACGGACGGGCTGCCGTCGGTCCGACTGATGATTTCGTCGCGGGCCACATTGGTATAGGTGACGCAGGCGACGCGCTGGTCCCGTCGCGGGAGGTACCGGTCTCGGTCGGCAAGGATGCTCTGAAGTGCCTCGATCAGCGAGCTCGTCTTGCCCGCACCGGCGCCGGCCTCCAACTTGAAATGGCTGGCCTCCCGCAATGCGGTCAGGATCGTCTCCCGTACAGTCTGCGCTTCCGACTCGGCCACGGTGACGACGTGCTTGGCCTGTGCCAGCTCTTCGTGACGTGCCGTCATAGCTCGTCGTCCGTCTTCGTCGCCGTCCCGTCCTGTGCCATGAGCCATTCGAGACCGCGCCTGATGTACTTCGGCACCTTCCAATCGTGTTCGCCAAGCACGTGCTCGAGGGCGAAGTCGACCTTGCTTCCCCTGCCGTCCACCTTGTCGCGGGCTCTCTTTTCCAGGCTCGCGTTCGTTGTCGTGGCTCTACGCCGGGAGAGACCGAAGAGAGTCGGGTTGGCCAGTGCGAAGGCGTCCTCGAAGGTACGGCCGCATGGATCTCCGGGCTGCTCGGGCACCTGGTAGGCGAGGCAAAGGTTGGCGGCTACGGGGGCATCTGCCTCGGCGCGTCTGAGCAGTTCGGCCACCTTGGTCTCGCCCGTCTCGTCGAACCATGCCCGGATGGACTGGTTGGACGTGTGTCCTCCTTCGGACACGGTGCACTTGCGGGTCTTGGGACCGCTTGCGTCGATGGGGTCAAGATCGGTGATGATCAGGGTCGGGATACCCAGGATTCTCAGCAGGGGGTAGAACTTGTGGGCGTACGCGCCGCCTACCTCCATCAGCGTCACATACTGATGTGAGAGAGCTGTGTCTGGCTTTCGCGCTGCGAGCTTTTCCTCCGCGGCTGGGACGAAGACACGCTCGCTGGCGCCCTCAACGAGAATCGCCTTGTCCGCGAAGTAGAGGTCGGCCCGGGTGAGGGTCAGGTACTTCAGCAGGAATTTCTCATCGCGCGAAACCTGGGAAAGGTCCTTGATGGCCGTACGGGCCGGCCTCGACTCGTCTCCGGGCTCAGCAGCCTCTTCCTCCTTGCGGAAGTACCTGATGTTCGAGAAGCGCGTCCGATTGGCTACATGCGCCGAGTGGGTAGTCACCACGAACTGGGCGTTCCAGGGCGATCCATTCTCGCTGCCAGAACCTGCCACCTCCGTCATACCGACCGGTTGGGGACTGTTCGCTCGCATCTGGGCATCGAGCCGTGGGAAGAGCGAGGGAAATTGAAGGAGTTGCTGGATGAACACCTCCTGCATCTGCGGATGCAGGTGAGCCTCCGGCTCCTCCAGAAAGACGAGATGAATCCCCAGTTCATTGGACTGGGCGGTGTGTTCGCGATAGTAGGTGAAGAGCTTGAGGAGCATCATCACCAGGTTGCGCGTTCCGAGGCCGCTGTATGACTCCGGAAACCGCACGCCAGCCGCTCCCGGGTAGTGGATACGTGCGAAGTTCCTGAGAAGCCGCCGGGAATCCAGGCGGGCAGCAGTGACGAACTCCTGGTTCCCCAGCCCCGGATATCCGAAGGCCGTCAATGCCGGCGCTACCTGGGTGCGGATCTCCTGCAGGCTGATGTCCAGCTCGCTGGAGGTGTTCGTGAGCATCACATCGATACGCGTGGCGAGATCATCCAGCCACTCAACACGCTTGCTGCCCTTCGCTGACGTGAAGAGCTTCTCGAAGATTGCTCCGATGGGCTGGGCGGCCTCCCGGTCCTCGTCGTCCAGTCCCCGCTGTGCATCAAGGAAGTCCACCTTTACGAGCTTCTTGACGTCCGCCAGGTCGACCGCGCGAACGTTCGTTTCGTCAGTGGGGTCTACAGCCGTCACAGACAGACCGAAGTGGGCCGGAATGCGTCTGGCGAGCCGCTCAAGGGGCACAGCGTCCGCACTGCCGACCAGGTCGCTGAGGAATACGTCCAGGGCGCCGTCCTTCAATGCATAGGTGAGCCTGATCACGACCGCAGAGCAGTCGGGATCGAGGTCCACTATGAAGGAGGCCAGAGGGCCGTACTGTCCACAGTTCGCGTCGTATGCGATATGGAGAGTCAGGGTGACCTTCGGGATCCGGCCGCGTGCCTGTTCCTTCTCGCCCCTGACGTAGAGGCGGTGCGCGTCGAGGAACTCCGCGTAGCATTCCGCGGAGAAGTCCTCGATGCGCAGCGCGGTGTCTTTCTTCGTCAGGAAGAGTTTGAACAATTTGGCCAGCGAGGTCTTTCCCGTGTTGTTGCGGCCGACACACAATGTCACGTCGTCGGCGAAGGACAGCTCGGTCTCACGCAGCAACCTGAAATTCTGAATTACAGCCTTAGTCAGGCGGGGTGGCGTCGGGGTCTTGTGGCTGAGCAACTCGTTTGAGCCGCCCCGTTGGCCCGGAATGACACCGCTCATATCGGTTTGAGACATCCAAACTCCCTGCCGCGCACCTGCCTATGAGGGATTACACGCAAGCACTCGGCGAACGGACGAGACCCGTACCGCGCTCACGCCTCCTCAGGCCCTGGGGCTGCATCCTGCCACCTGAACGCCTCTCATTACACACTTCCCATATACCTGTCAATTGCGATCAAATGAGATCATCAAGAGACGCAAATCAGTCGACTACTGACAAGTGAGTCCGCTACTACAGCCCTGCGGGGGCAGCCTCAGCACCTACCCCGCCGAGCAGCAAGGTCACGGATCGCCAGCAAGTGCGCTTCAGACGGCGAGCGGCTGGAACAGAGACCCTCCGCGCCGACGCATACGGTGGCAATCCGCGTGGTGCTGTCCGGGGCATCAATACCTCGCGGGTGGCTGCGGCACGCCTCGGTGCACTGTCCTTCGCCTTCCGGTTGATCAAAGCGCCGTACGCCGCAAGCCGGGTAACGGGCAAACAGATCCCGATGTTGGCCCATTGGGTAGGACCGGTATGCCGGAGACCGCAGTTCCATCAGAGAAGTGTCGCCTCACGATCTCTCGGCCCAAGGCTGCCTCGCTGTAGGCGTCGCTCTTGGGCGGGAGGGGCCCGGGCCGATCTCCACGACAACGCGCCCGCAACAGACCGAGCCCGAAAGGGACCACCTGCCAATAGGCGGGAGCTCCTGGGGCGGACTCAGCTCAGTGTGCGCTGGCGTCACTGTGCCGCGCCTTGGATGCCGAGGACGTCGTAGAGGTGCTCGTCGTGGGCCCATCGTTTCAATTCCGGGCGGCCCATGAGGATGAGCTGGTGATGCTGGGCGAAGTCGATCGCCGGCTGCGTGAAGCCGTTGAGCGCAATCATGATCGGGAGGTCGGCTCCGTGATGCGGGCGGGCTGTCCCGTTGAACTTCTGCAAATGACCTGACCCGACTGTGCTCTGATACTGCTTGCACTGCGCGATCAGGAGGCGGTCTTCGTCATCACGGGCAGTGATGTCTACGCCGAGGTCACCGGCGCCTCCGACCCGCCTGGGACGCCGGAATCCGTCACGGGCCAGGAGATCAGTGCACGCCTGCTCGAAACCCGTCGCACTCATCGACGAGAGCTGCTTCATCTTGAAGGTCAGCACGTCCGCTTCGATCGCATCGCCGGACGGAGCGACGAACATGTCGTCCGCGTCGGCGTAGGTGTTGGCGCCGAACAGGAACGACAGGATTCTGACGAGCAGGAGCAGCACGGGAAGTCCGCCGGCGACGATGAGCCCGGTCCACCACGGATGATCGGCTATCAATCCCCACAGATCTCCGATGATCCACTGGCCGACGTCCTCGGTGAGCCACTCCCAGAGCATCTTGCCGACGGCCAGCGCGATGACCGCATACAGCAGGAACTTCAGCAGCGGGTCGAGCGACCCGTCCTCGTCGAACACCACACCCCCCAGACGTCTTGGGCAGCGATCACGATCTTGCCAGTCAGGCCGCACGCCTGAACCGGCTCGGGCGGGAGCGCGCGGACAATCCGAGGAGGTCGTGCAGAGCGGCACCGTCCTCGGCCCAGCGCCGTAGCTTCTCCCGGTCGATCCAGTGGACGCCGTGCCGGTCACCCCACGCCATAGCATCCCGGGTGAAGGCCCCGTTGGTGACGACGACAGCGTGATCGGCTTTGTGGACAGGCCCGGCCGTCCCCTTCACGGCATACATCACCGATGAGCTCACCTTCCCGCCGACGCGGGTGTGCTTGGCCTGCACCACGATCCGACCGCGCTGCGGATGGTCACCGATGACGTCGGCGGCCTGGTCGCCACCGCCACCCACTCTGCGGGCCGGCCAGCCGTCGCGGACCAACAGATCCCGCAGGGCGTACTCGAAGCGACGGTCGTCCATGGCGTCGAACTCCGCGAGCGTGATCCGGAGAGTGGCCAGCCGCTCCCTCTCCCGACGCCGCATCGTGGTCGCCTGCATGATCCGCCACGCCGCGACGGCTCCCGTGAGCAGGGCGAGAGCGAGCAGGGCAGGCCAGGCCGCCTTCAGCGCGCCGACCGCCGTGGCCGCTGTCCGCGCCACCAGGACGAGCACGGCCAGGGCAACCACAGCCGCTGCGCCCAGCTCTGCGGCACCACGAGGACGCCGCAGACGTAACCGTCCCATCACCGGTCGGCCGTCGCGCTGGCCGCCGGCTTCGGATCCGCCGGCGGCGTCGTGGCGGTGGACTCACTGAACCCGAACACCTGCCCCCACAGCCACACACCAGCCAGTAAGCCGGCGATCATCCAACCGCTCATGCGCTTGGCGCTCCTGGGCTTCGGATTGCGACGGATGTGCCCGCGCACCCTGTGGAACCCGTCCGGCACGTTCGACATGTAGCCCCTCCCGTTGGCGGACCGCAGAGTGTGGCCCCAGCAAAAGGGTGTAGCAGCGCGCGCTGACAGCAACTGATGGATGATCACGACGCTCCCCCCGGTCCAGTCGCCATCAGGCCAGGAGGGCCCACACCGTCAGGCCGATCACGGGGCAGCGAGCCTGAGGCGGCTCACCTGGACGAACGCCCTTCTCAGCTCCCAAGCGGCTCACCATGACCCTTTCCGCCAGCCCTCACACGGCGCGTGACCGCCTGGCTCCCACCTGTGGACACGTCCCCGATCACACCAAGCGGAGCTCTGCCGACGAATGGCGAAAAGCAGCGGAAGCGCACTCACAGCCATAGTGCGCCGGAGCCGCCCCTTCGGACCGTGGTTCTGCGCCCATGAGTCGGGGGTGTCACCGGGCCGGGAGGCACTAGTAGGCGCTGATCAACCCACGGCCGCGACGCCTCGGCCAGCCGAGCCCTCACGG
Organism: Streptomyces sp. ADMS; assembly: GCF_033441795.1. Classification (NCBI taxonomy): domain Bacteria; kingdom Bacillati; phylum Actinomycetota; class Actinomycetes; order Kitasatosporales; family Streptomycetaceae; genus Streptomyces; species Streptomyces sp. ADMS. Next base: position 7,301 of record NZ_JAVFVX010000185.1, read on the forward strand.
GATGAATGCTCAACGTGGTGTCGTCGCGGTCCTGCGAGGACAGCGCCACAAATCGTCACGCAGCAGACCCCGGACATACGCCGCGAGACCGAGGTCGCCAACGATAGCCGCCATAAGCAGCCATGTGGTCAGGCGCGGTTCGGGCTGGTGCGGTAATCAAAGCGGTCTGAGCAAGGACGGTAACGGCGCCGGGCATGGCCGCCCGGAACGAGGCACCGGCGACGACCCCAGCCCACGGGAGGGCAATACCCGGAAAGCCGCCGCTGGCCCCGCCCGTGCCGAATACAACCTTGATGCCGCCAGTCAGGACAGCCTTCTGCGGCCCGTCGTCGCCTCTCGAAGCAGTACCGAGGGCGTCATCGTCGCACAAGCGCGAAATGTGAGCAGCGCTCATCACCACCAATCACTTCGATCCAAGATCCGGACCACACCCGGACCAGCCGTCCGCAGATTGTCACGATCGGAGCTGCGTCAGATGAGCGTCATTTCAGCGTCAAGATATCGCCCGTAACGCCCACACCACGCATAGTACGCACACACAAAATCGCAGGTCAGGCACCCTTTGTTGCCGATTCAAAGATCGCGACGCACTCAACATGGTGAGTCATCGGAAACACGTGGAGACAATGCCGACGGCCCCAATCAGCGGTGCTGGCGCCGATTGGGGCCTATTCAACTCAGCTCCAGCGCTGAGCGGAGCAGGATATCTGTCAATGGCCGGTTACCGAAACCGGTGATTCTGCGGACTATTGGCAGTCCACCGCGTCTCCCCGCTTCCCCACTGCCGCGGAAGCGGCTAAACCCGAAAGGCACTGTTGACAGGAATGCCCAGTCAGAGCGGCGAAACGCCTCACGGCCAGTTCAGCCCCGAGCACATCCGCGCCACCTGGAGTGGGACGGCGAGCGTCGAGGACGCCGCCCAGGCGTTCGGCTTGTCGAGATCGAAGAGCTACGACCTCGTTCGCCGCGGAGAATTCCCATGCCGCGTGCTACCGATAGGCCGCACCGCCCGCGTCGTCACCGCCTCGCTCCTCCGCGTACTCGAGAGCGGCGAGCCGGAGTACAACGGAGCCTCCAGCGCAAGCCCCAATCCGTCATGACCAACTGCACGACGATGCCCCGCCGCAGCAAGCCGGCGGGGCATCGTCGTATCAGGTCCCCGTCTACGCAGGACCCCCGCCGGAGCAAGCCGACGGGGGTCCTCACGTGTCACGAGCGATCACAGGCGGATCACCAACCCCACGGACGCGCTCACGCCACAAGGCTCTGACCTGGACTTAAGTACTCACCCTGTATCAGCTGGACGCCCGTGGACGGTTTCTACGACATGTGCCATGTGGTACCGAGGGACGGCCCCAAGATCAGGACTGGGGCGTCTTCTGGCCCGTCAAAGCGGTATTGCAGGGTGCTCTTCGGTGTCTCACTCACTCGCCCGACCCTCTCATCTGTCACGAGATGTCACATCGCCGGGGTGGACCTAGCTACTAGAGGCGCAAGCCGCACCGCCACCGACACCACTTTCCACTCTGCCGGGGCCG
>NZ_JAVFVX010000186.1:0-2549 GCF_033441795.1 Streptomyces sp. ADMS
CCTCGCGTCGCGCACGCTTCTCCGCGTCATGCGCCGCCGCGGCCTGCTCGAACTCACCACGCGCACCCCGCGCGGCCAACTTCTCCGCAGCCTCAAGCCGCTTGATCCGCGCCACGTAGTCCCGAAGGGCCGCGTTGACGGTCTCCTTCTTCGTCGTGACACCCATCAGCCGCATGGCCTCGGCCAGCGCCTCGTCATCGAGATCAATCTGCGTGACGGACATCGGACACCTCCAACATCCACGATGTATGTACCCAAGATACATCACCAACATTGGGCGCAGCCATCGATCACAGACAGAGCACGCGAGGGAAGTGCGCCGGATGTCGGGGCGTTCCCATGGACCGCTTCCCGCCACAGGGCGAGCCTGCGGAGGCCTGCTCGACGTCGGCACGAAATACTACATAGGCGCCATGCCCGACTTGATCGGAATTGGCGTCCAGAAAGGCGTCCAGACGATCATGAAATCATGATCACCACGGGGTCTCCAGGACCCTCACACCCTCGCCCCTACCAGGGAGATGCCTGGTCAGAAGGTTTCTCCTCGCGTAGCGCGGAGTAGGGCGGGTGGCAGAAGGTCCGCTGGCCACTGGTGTTCGCGTCGGGGCGTAGCCAGGGCGTCACATCGACGGCCAGGACGATGCCGCCGCCCGGACCGCGCGGGAGGTCACGCAGCACGAAGGACCAGTTCAGACGCTCGAAGTCGATTCTCCCGTCGTTCATGGCGCGTTGCACCGAGCCGTGGGAGCGGGTGTGCTCGGGTGTGAGGCTGAGGTCGGCCAGACCGCGCACCGGACCGTCGCTGCACAGCACCGCATCACCGATTTCGAAGAGTTCGTCACCCCAGCGCGTCAGGCAGGCGCGGAAGTCGACCCGGAACTCCTTGAGTTCCCTCAAGGCCGCGTCGCGGGCGTCACGATCGGGCACACTGACAGCGGCGGTCGCGCCGGTTTTCGTTGGTCTCACAACCCGAGAATCAGGGCGCGGCCGTCGCCGTGTCCGGCGTTTCCCCATGTGGGGGACTCGAACACCTACCGCCGAGCAGCCTGAGGTTTTATCTCAAGCTCAGCCCTTGTCAGTCTTTTCCGATCCTTGTGTCCAACCTGAAGGACAAGCCCAACCAGTACCGGGACGATCGCCCCGGCTCCGGAGCGGGTCTCGAACCGGCACGCAGCGGATTCTCCTTCCAACGCGCAGTGGCTCCAGGCCGGTGGTCCGGACGGAGCCTCTATGACCGTCGGCGCCGGACGGCGGCTCAGCCGGCTGCGACGTAGACCTTTCGCAGGGTGGAGCGGACCTCCCATTCGGTCCGCTCCCCCGCGTGCAGGCGTACGACGACACCGGGGGCCAGTTCGATGCGGACGGTTCCTCCCACCCGAAGGCTGGCACTCTACACAGGCCACCAGACTGCTCGGATCCGGAAGCCACCACCTAGTCCTACGCCCTGGCACCAGTCCCTGAACTCCGCCGTACAGCAACTGCCACTCCGCGCACAGCAGTTCGGCCTGCCGGACCATCGGCAGCGGCGGGGTGACGCCGATGCCGCCCGAGATGAACAGGTACGTCTTCGAAAGCACAAGAGGGAAGTGGTTGCGCGGCCCACCGACGCCAAGCCGCTCGCCAGGGCACAGCGCGCCGTGGACGAACACCGATCCGCCGCGCCGTGCGGCTCACGCAGGACCGCGATCCACGGTCCGTGACAGCCCTGCCTCACCTGTCTGCGATGTCCTCACACGGACGTGGTCGGACCGTGGACCGCCGAGGGCCATGTCCGGAGGGAGGGTGTGCCAGGTCGAAGTGGCAGCTGGTTCACACCTCCTGCGCGGCCCCGCCCGGCTTACCGTGCGGACGGCTTCGGAAAACAGGCCACTGGCGATCCCGCAGGGCCGTTTCCTGTTCGGGCAGTTTCCTTGTCCCCCACCCTGCGAACCAGACGTACCGGCAGCCGTGCCACCCTCCCTGCTGGTCCGACATTCAACGAACTGCCCCGGAGAAAGCGTCGCCTGGACACGGCTACGCCCTCCCGGCCCCTGTACGGCCCCTGGGTCTTGGCATCGGCCCTCAAGTCAGTCGCCCGGACCGCGAGCCAGGACCTCGATCATCCACTCAGCTGCAGGTCAGACGGTTTGCAGGTCCCCAGGCCGTCTCCGGACTCCAAACTCACGAGCAGCGGATTCAGTCCGTCCAGGCAAAGTTGACGATCCGACAGAACAAAATGAACGTTTCCGCAGGTCAGAGGCTTGCGCAGGTGGGGCGGGTGGGACTCGAACCCACGGCCGACGGATTATGAGTCCGCTGCTCTAACCGGCTGAGCTACCGCCCCATTACGGCGCGTCGCGCACATTTGTGCGCGCCGTCTGCCGCAGCATAGCCGCTCATACGATCTCCTGCTTCGGATGGTCGACTTCGCATGACCATGGGGACCTCGACGCGGCTCGCACGGTTCCCCCGGGCATGAAAAAGGACCCCACCGGGGTCCTCGTTCAAGCGCTCTCCCGACTGGACTCGAACCAGTAACCTGCCGGTTAACAGCCGGCTGCTCTGCCAAT
>NZ_JAVFVX010000186.1:2649-8760 GCF_033441795.1 Streptomyces sp. ADMS
TCGAACCAGTAACCTGCCGGTTAACAGCCGGCTGCTCTGCCAATTGAGCTACGGAGGATTGCCTCGTTGCATCGAACGCACCTCCCTGGGTATTCGCCAGGGGGCGCGTTGTCGCTGCGACACATACATTAGCGCAAGCAGGGGGGTGCTCCGCCAATCGGTTCGCCGCGTCCCGCGCCCGTCACGCACCTCCCGTCACTCGATACTCGACACTCGTCAAGGAAAGGTGGCCGTCATGCGCTACCGGCTCACGTTCGTCGCCGGACTGGCCCTGGGTTACGTGCTGGGCACACGGGCCGGGCGCGAGCGCTACGAGCAGTTGAAGAAGTCCGCTCGTCAGATCGCGCAGAACCCCGCTGTCCGCAACACCGCCGAGTCCGCCGCACTGCAGGGGCGGGAGTTCGCCGGCAAGGCGTTGCACACCGTCAGCGAGAAGGTCGGCGACCGCATGCCCGACTCCGTGGCCGACCGGGTGCGTTCCCTGCGTGAGCGCAACGCCACGGGAGGTGGCGAGGACGACTGGGGCACCAGCAACACCTGAGCTGCCGGGTGTCGGCATCACCACATCTGCCGCACCCGCACGCCCCTGGGCACCGACAACGCACGGGTCATCTCCAACGGAGCGCCGACCCGGCGTGTTCACCTCTCCGCGTACGGCAGAATTTTCGCCATGGGGATAGTCGCCGGGTTGGACAGTTCGCCCGATTTCACTCGTATCGTCGTCTGCGACGCGGACACGGGGTCCGTGCTGCGGCAGGGCTATGCGCCGCATCCGATGGAAGACCCCGAGGGTGGGGGCGGCGGGCGGCCGTCCGATGTCGATCCGCAGGCCTGGCTGCTCTCCCTCGGTGAGGCGGCCGGCGGTGGGCTGCTCGAAGGCGTGCAGGCCATCGGGGTGTCCGCGCAGCAGAACGCGCTCGTGCCCGTCGACGCGCAGGGCAACACCGTTCGGCCGGCGATGGTCGGCGGGGACAAGCGGGCGCAGGTCGCGGCTGCCGATCTGATCGACGCGCTCGGCGGGCGCGAGGCGTGGGCACAGGCCGTGGGGTGTGTTCCGCAGGCCGCGATGCCGGTGACCAAGCTGAGGTGGCTGGCGCGGACCGAGCCCGACGCGGCCCAGCGGACCGCCGTGCTCATGCAGGCGCACGACTGGCTGGTGTGGCAGTTGCTCGGGCGGCCCGTGCGCAGGACCACCGACCGGGGTGGGGCTTCCGGGACCGGGTACTGGTCCGCCGCCATGGGCGCCTACCGAGGTGACCTCGTCGAACTCGCGCTCGGGCGTCAGGTGATGCTGCCCGAGGTGCTCGGACCGTCCGATGCCGCCGGCACGACGCCCGAGGGGCTGCTCATCTCCGCCGGGACCGGGGAGACCATGGCCGCCGCCTTCGGGCTCGGGCTGGGGCTCGGGGATGTCGTCGTGTCGCTCGGTGCCTCCGGGTCCGTGATGGCCGTACACCCCGAGGCGCTCTTCGACTCGTCCGGGATGATCACCTCGCTGGCCGACGCGACCGGGCTGCACCTGCCCGTCGTCACGACACTGAACGCCGTACGAACCCTGCGGGGCACTGCCGAGTTGCTCGGGCTGAGTGATCTGGAGAGCCTGTCCGACCTCGCGATGAAGTCGACTCCCGGCGCTCACGGGCTGGTCATGCTGCCCTATCTGGAGGGTGAACGGACGCCCAATCTGCCGCACACCGCCGGGACGCTCGCCGGGCTGCGGCGGGAGTCCATGAAGGCCGAGCATCTGGCGCGGGCCGCCTTCGAGGGGATGCTGTGCGGGCTGGCGGACGCGTTGGACGTGCTGCGGGGCCGTGGGGTCGACGTACAGCGGGTGTTCCTCCTCGGGTCCGCCGCCGAACTGCCCGCCGTGCAGGCGGCGGCGCCGCCGCTGTTCGGGGCGCAGGTCGTCGTACCGCAGCCCGCCGACTACGCGGCCGTCGGTGCCGCGCGGCAGGCCGCCTGGGCGCTCGGGGTGACGCAGGGCACGCTCGACCCGCGTACCCCGCCGGCCTGGCAGGGCGCCGCCGCGCAGGTGCTGGAGCCCGGTGAGGAGCTGGCGGTGGGGCAGGCGGTGCGGCAGCAGTACGTGTCCGTGCGGGAGCAGACGCATCCCGGGGCATTTCGTAGCTGAGTGGCGCGAGTCGTCCGTCCTGCGGTCGGTTCCCGGTCCGCTGTTGGATTAATCGGTTGAAGTAATGCGGGTGGAGTGTTCGACGATAGGGGCGTGGGGCACTCCCCACCGTCCGGCATGGGCATGCGTCGCCCGTCCGTCCCGGACAAACCGCCGACTCCGAGAGATTCAGCGTGCTCATACGACTTCTGCGCACATACCTGAGGCCCTACAAGAAACCCATCGCCCTGCTCGTGCTGCTCCAGCTCCTGCAGACCTGCGCCACCCTCTATCTGCCCACGCTCAACGCCGACATCATCGACGACGGCGTGGTGAAGGGGGACACGGGGCACATCCTGTTCTTCGGTGCCCTGATGATCGGCATCTCGCTGGTGCAGGTCGTCTGCAACATCGGCGCCGTGTACTACGGCGCCCGAACGGCGGCGGCGGTCGGCCGGGACGTACGCGCTGCTGTCTTCGACCGGGTGCAGTCGTTCTCGGCGCGTGAGGTCGGGCAGTTCGGCGCGCCCTCGCTGATCACCCGCACGACCAACGACGTCCAGCAGGTCCAGATGCTCGCGCTGATGACGTTCACGCTGATGGTGTCGGCGCCGATCATGTGCGTGGGCGGCATCGTGCTCGCGCTGGGGCTGGATGTACCGCTGTCGGGCGTGCTGATCGCCGTTGTTCCGGTGCTGGGCATCTGCGTGACGTTGATCGTGCGGCGGCTGCGGCCGATGTTCCGCTCGATGCAGGTACGGCTCGACACTGTCAACCGGGTGCTGCGGGAGCAGATCACCGGCAACCGGGTGATCCGGGCCTTCGTGCGGGACGAGTACGAGAAGGACCGGTTCCGGAAGGCGAACCACGAGCTGACGGAGGTGTCTCTGGGCACCGGGCGGCTGCTCGCGCTGATGTTCCCGATCGTCATGACCGTCGTCAACGTCTCGTCCATCGCCGTGGTGTGGTTCGGCGCTCATCGCATCGACAGCGGCGGGATGGAGATCGGCGCGCTGACCGCGTTCCTCGCCTATCTGATGCAGATCGTCATGTCCGTGATGATGGCCACCTTCATGTTCATGATGGTGCCGCGCGCGGAGGTGTGCGCCGAGCGCATCGAGGAGGTTCTCGGTACGTCGTCCAGTGTGGTGCCGCCGGTCAACCCCGTCGTCGAGCTGCGGCGGCACGGGCATCTGGAGATCCGGGGTGCCGGGTTCCGCTACCCGGGAGCGGAGGAGCCGGTGCTGAGGGCCGTCGACCTGGTGGCGCGGCCCGGTGAGGTGACCGCGGTGATCGGCTCCACCGGCAGTGGGAAGTCGACGCTGCTGGGGCTCGTACCGCGACTGTTCGACGCGACCGACGGGGAGGTGCTCGTCGACGGCGTGGACGTGGCCACCGTGGAGCCGAGGCTGCTGGCCCGGACGGTGGGGCTGGTGCCGCAGAAGCCGTATCTGTTCGCGGGGACCGTGGCGAGCAATCTGCGGTACGGCAATCCTGACGCCACGGACGAGGAGTTGTGGCACGCGCTGGAGGTGGCGCAGGGCAAGCGGTTCGTCGAGCGGTTGGAGGGCGGGCTCGACGCGCCGATCGCGCAGGGCGGTACGAATGTGTCGGGCGGCCAGCGGCAGCGGCTCGCGATCGCGCGGACGCTGGTCCAGCGGCCCGAGATCTACCTCTTCGACGACTCCTTCTCCGCGCTCGACTACGCCACGGACGCGGCCCTGCGGACGGCGCTCGCGCGCGAGACCGCCGAGGCGACCGTCGTGATCGTCGCCCAGCGGGTGTCCACGATCAGGGACGCCGACCGGATCGTCGTCCTCGACGAGGGCCGGGTCGTCGGCACCGGCCGCCACCACGAGCTGATGGCGGACAACGAGACCTACCGCGAGATCGTCCTCTCCCAGCTCACGGAAGCGGAGGCTGCCTGATGGCCGGGCCGATGGCGCGCATGATGGCCGGAGCCGGCCCCGACCAGCACTCGATGGACTTCAAGGCGTCCACGAAACGGCTCCTCGCCCAGTTCAGGCCCGAACGGGCCACGATGTACGTGATGCTGCTCGCGGTGTTCGTGAGCGTGGGCCTGTCGGTGGTGGGCCCGAAGATCCTGGGGCGGGCGACCGACCTGGTCTTCTCCGGCATCATCGGACGACAGTTCGAGACCGGCAGTACGAAGGCCGAAGTCCTCGCCGCCATGCGGGAGCGCGGCGAGGGCGGCGTGGCCGACATGCTCTCCGGTACGGACTTCACGCCCGGCATGGGGATCGACTTCGGCGCGGTGGGTGAGGTGCTGGGGCTCGCCCTGGTGGTGTTCGTCCTCGCCGGGCTGCTGATGCTGGTGGCCACACGGCTGGTGAACCGGGCGGTCAACCGGACCGTGTACCGGATGCGCGAGGACCTGCAGGCGAAGCTGTCGCGGCTGCCGCTGTCGTACTTCGACAAGCGGCAGCGCGGTGAGGTGCTGTCCCGCGCGACGAACGACATCGACAACATCGGGCAGACGCTCCAGCAGTCGATGGGGCAGCTGATCAACTCGCTGCTGACCATTGTCGGCGTGCTGGCGATGATGTTCTGGGTGTCCTGGCTGCTGGCTCTGGTCGCGCTGGTGACCGTACCGCTGTCGTTCTACGTCGCCACGCGCGTCGGGAAGCGGTCTCAGCCGCACTTCGTGCAGCAGTGGCGGACCACCGGCAAGCTGAACGCCCACATCGAGGAGATGTACACCGGCCACACCCTCGTGAAGGTCTTCGGGCGGCAGGACGAGTCGGCGCAGCAGTTCGCCGAGCAGAACGACGCGCTGTACGAGGCAGGGTTCAAGGCCCAGTTCAACAGCGGGGTCATGCAGCCGCTGATGATGTTCGTGTCGAACATCAACTACGTGCTGGTGGCCGTGGTGGGCGGGCTGCGGGTCGCTTCGGGCGCGCTGTCGATCGGTGACGTGCAGGCCTTCATCCAGTACTCGCGCCAGTTCTCGATGCCGCTGACGCAGGTCGCGTCGATGGCGAACCTGGTGCAGTCGGGGGTGGCTTCGGCCGAGCGGATCTTCGAACTGCTGGACGCGGAGGAGCAGGAAGCCGATCCGGTGGCGGGAGTCCGGCCGGAGGAACTGCGGGGGCTGGTGTCCCTGGAGCATGTGTCGTTCCGGTACGAGCCGGAGAAGCCGCTGATCGAGGACCTGTCGCTGGTGGTGGAGCCTGGGCACACGGTCGCGATCGTCGGGCCCACGGGGGCTGGGAAAACGACCCTGGTGAATCTGCTGATGCGGTTCTACGAGGTGTCCGGAGGGCGGATCACTCTGGACGGGGTGGATGTGGCGGCCATGTCCCGGGACGAACTCCGGGCCGGGATCGGGATGGTGCTGCAGGACACCTGGTTGTTCGGGGGGACCATCGCGGAGAACATCGCGTACGGGGCCGCGCGTGAGCGCGAGGTGACGCGCGGGGAGATCGAGGAGGCGGCGCGGGCCGCGCACGCGGACCGTTTCATCCGAACGTTGCCGGACGGCTACGACACCGTGATCGACGACGAGGGGGCGGGGGTGAGCGCGGGCGAGAAGCAGCTCATCACCATCGCGCGGGCGTTCCTGTCCGATCCGGTGATCCTGGTGCTGGACGAGGCGACGAGTTCGGTGGACACCCGTACGGAGGTCCTCATCCAGAAGGCGATGGCCAAACTGGCGCACGGGCGGACGTCGTTCGTGATCGCGCATCGGCTGTCGACGATTCGGGATGCGGACACGATTCTGGTGATGGAGAACGGGGCCATCGTGGAGCAGGGGGCGCACGGGGAGTTGTTGGGGGCGGACGGGGCCTACGCGCGGTTGTACAAGGCGCAGTTCGCGGAGGCTGTGGCTGAGGTGGACTGAGGGTGGGGGGCTGAGGGCTCGGGGCTCGGGGCTGGGTGGTCGGGGCTCAGGCTCAGGGCTCGGGCACGGGGCTCGGGCACGGGGCTCGGGCTCCGGGCACGGGCTCAGGGCTCGGGCACGGGCTCAGGGCTCGGGCACG
>NZ_JAVFVX010000187.1:0-8683 GCF_033441795.1 Streptomyces sp. ADMS
GACCGGACAACGATCAGCACCGATCACCAGTCACAAGATCTGAGGCTGTAGTACTCGGCTCTACGTGATCGATCTGGGCATCGTCGGGCCTCCCCTTGATGGCGTTTCCATTGGCATCTCGCGATGCACGCCGTTCCACCGTCTGCCCACAGTAGTCACACTTGTACTCGCCGCCATTCTTCGCGGCGTTAGCGTCGTAGACCTTCTGCCTCTCAGCATCAGTGAAGTCCAAGCCAGCCCTGTTGCAGTTATGGACAAGAACTGGTGTGTCCTCTGCCAGCACATAGTACGTGTGCTACGCGGCCCCTCTCTATCTGCGTATTCGCAGATCAGCGGCGGTTTCGGGTTCCGCTGGCGTCCGTGGTTGTGCGGGGGAATCCGTGGGTGTTGCCGTCGGTACTGCCGTCAAGGGCTCCGGCCCCGCGGTCGCGTTGCCGCTGGCGTGGCGTCACCCCCGGGGACTTCACTGCCATGCGCCAGGCTCGGCACGGACGAGGGCTCGGACGGTCTGCTCATACAGTTCGTGGCCGCTCTGGGCGCAGTGTCCGGCGATCCAATGGGTCAGCTCGTCCGAGGTATGCAGCGTGCCTGACGTGGCACCGCAGCTCCGCTCTTCGCCAGTGACGCAGACCGCCTCCATGGTCGGCAGCGCCAGGGGGTCGGGGACGGTGGCCACGTGGTATTCGCGGAAGCGGTAGCGCCCCCGAGAGGCGTTGCGTGCTGGTGTGCCGGCGTTCGGAGAGTCAGGCATCCTCGGTCGCCTCTTCCTGATCCGGGATGCGCTGTCCGCGCGATTCCGCGACCCTGAGCGCGTCCGTCAGGGCTTCTGTCAACCGGCGGGCCAACCAGCGGTATTCGGTCGCCGACAGGGTTTTCGCACCAGGCACCGTGGCCTCGCGGGCGTACTCCAACAGTTCCTGGCCCATGCTGAGCTGTGCCGTCTCGATGCTGTCGGCGAGGGTGGAGAGGTAGCCCCGACCGTCAGTGCTCAGGTAGCAGGGCTTTCCCTCCGGGCTGGTCCACGGCAGTAAGCGGGGACCTCCCCCGCCCGACGCGGCGTCGTACAGCTCTCTGCGACGCATGCGGTCGGCATCGCTCCTGGGCTGGCTCACTGGGCACCCCCGGCCTGGGTCACTGATGGTGGACACATCGACCGTAGGCACTGACTGGCCGTCACCCCAGGTGGGAGCCATGGCAGTTCGCGACTCTTGGTTCACGAACTGCCACGCTGCGTGGCAGCTACCCGACTACGCCCAGGTAGTCGGCCATTTCGCGCATCTCTGTCGTGAGGGTGCGCTTGCGCTTGCCCAGGATCTCCTGCATGGTCTCGGCGGCCCCGTTCTGGTGCCGCAGCCACTGCGGGGCGGCTTCCCTGGCGCGGGTCAACTCGTCCATGGCAGCGGACAGGTCGCCGGTCCGGGTGTGAGCGCGCGCCACATCAAGGGTGAAGCGGTTCCCGTCGTTGGTGCTGGGCCTGCCCAGGCGCTTCCACGCCTTGGGCGACAGCTCCTCCTGCTCGCCTGCCTTGCGCACCACCGCGCGGGCGTCGCCGATGACCAGAGAGTCTTCGAGTGCCTTGACGGCGACGGTGACCGGCCCGAAGACGGACCAGTGCCGGGAGACGTTTCGATGTGCCGTCCCGACCGCGGTTGCCGCGACCCGGGCGGCCTGACGGTACGCCTTCGCCTCGTCGGGACGGTTGTTCCTCGCGGCTGCGGCGGCGGCCTCCATCGCCAGGCCGCCCCACACCGCGTAGTGGTCCGGCTCGGCCCCGGTGATCTTCGGCTCCACCGCGTCCATGCTCCGGGCGGCGACCTGTTCCGCCTCGTCCAGCCTTCCCTGTCTCACCAGCAGCCAGCACATGCAGCCGACACCGGAGCCCGCCGCAAGCATGTCTCCGGCCTGACGGGCATCCATGATGGCGCCGCGCACAGCGGCGTACGCGATGTCGTACTGCCGTACCTGGGTGAGGTAGGTGCCGGCCAGACGCAGCGCCTCGGCGCGGGCCAGCAGGGCCTGCCGGTGCTCGTCCCCGCTGTCGTAGTAGGCGACGGCCTGTGCGGCATCACGCAGCAGGACCGGCAGTTGGGCCGCGACACTCTTGTAGCTGTCGGAGAAGTACAGCACCCGTGCGTCTTGCAGCGACCGCCGGAAGGTGCGCAGGTTCGGTTCCTCGCCCACGGCTTCGGCGTCCTGGTCCACGAGTCCGACGGCCGGGGTGAGGGCGGCGCGGAGCTGGATCAGGTTGACGCGGTTCGGCTCCTCGGTCCGCCCGACGGGCTCCGGGGCATCCGAGGCCATCAGCGCGGCCGTGGTCACGCCCAGTGCGCGGGCGAGCGTATGCAGGGTCTCCATGCGGAGAGTGCCGCCCTGCTCGGCCTTGCGTACTGTGCCCGGCGATACGCCTGCGGCATGGGCCAGTTCCTCCTGGCTCATCCCCGCGCGACGCCGGTACCTGCGGACGTTGTCGGCCAGCTCCGTAATCATCAACTCACCACCTCCCACTCCACGGTACGCCCGGCCGGCACATCAGCCGGGGGCGATCCGGCAGACACCCACCCACAGGAGTGCCCCACCACGTGGCTGGCCGGAACTCCGGCAGCATCCACGCCTGAGCGGGAGGGGGTCCCTCGTCGATCGGGCAGCTTCGCCGTGCCAGGGTTCCCCGGGGGCCGCCAAGGCTCACACCGTGACGCGTGCGCTCGGCCTTGGCGGCCCCCGGGGGTTCCTGGTACGCCTCCGGTGACCGGGCGGCGAGGGACCCCCTCCCGCGACCCCGCCCCCACGCCACGACGAAGCCGCACCCGCACACGACCCCCTGCCCCTCAGAGAGAGGGCCGGGGTCTGGGGCAGGGCCCCAGGATGGTTCGCTGTGCTGGCTGTTGCGCGCCCGGACCGGCGGGGCCGTCGCCAGCGGGGCGGAGACAGGAGCGGGCGGCGGCCCCGAGGGGCCGGAGCGCGCGCGGGCCGCGTCAGCGGGCCGCCTTGATCAAGTAAGGAAACTCTGAACAGCTCACCCAGTGTCCGCGCTGTCAGAGTGGCGGTCAGGGGCGCTGCTGCCGACGCTTCTTCGATTCGGCCAGTGCGGTCTCCAGCTTCTCGCTCGGCGACATGTCCGGCTCGGCGTCGCCGTCATGGAGTGGCGGCAGGAACAGGCCTCGTCGGCTCTTCTCGCGTTTGACCTTGCGGCGCTCGTTGAAGAGCCGCTGATGCTCCTCACGGACCGTGACCCATCGCTGGTCCAGCTCCGTTTCCCGTGCCAGCAGCTCGTCATCGCTGAGGTCGGCGAACTCGGTGGCGGCTGCGCGGGCCTCTCGGTCGATCTCCTCCCTCAGCAGGTAGTTCGTGATCGGCCCGTGGTACTTGCCCGGCTCCGGCTCTTGGCGCACGAAGACGCCGCGCCCCTTGACCGCATACACAAGTCCTGCCTGCTTGAGTCTCCGGTAGGCGTTCTGGGCGGTGGAGTTGGCGACTTGGAACCGCTCTTGGATCTCGCGGGCCGGGGGCAACTGCGAACCGGGAGGGTAGACGCCTTCCACGATCTCCCGGTGGAGGGCATCGGCCACCTGAACATACGGCGGCCGGCCGTCTTCGTTACGGATGACATCGACCGGCCAGTCCGGCTCTCCGGTTTCAGCCTCGTCGTGCTCACTGTCGGTCGGCTCGGCGCTTCCGTTCGCGGACATGCTCACGAAGCTGCCCCGGCCGAGCTGGGAATGGACCAGCCCTTCCTGCTTGAGGACCCGCAGAGCGTTTTGAACAGTGGAGCTGGAGACACCGAACCTCTCCCCCAGCACGTTGGCCGAGGGCAGGCGCTCACCGGGGCGGAATTCGGCGTTCAGGATCGCGTCCCGTAGAGCTTCGGCGGCCTGGAGATAGGGCGGCCTGGAGTCCTCGTCCAAGGGCAGGGTCATGCCCCCACGGTATCGCCAGCAGCCCGTAGCGCTACAGGCACATCCACGTGCTACCCACCTGGAAAACTCAGCACACCTCATCGATGTCACAAGCTAAGCGCTCTTGCAAGTTGAGCGCTTTTCTCCTTATGCTCATGGCGAGTCGATCAAGCGGCTCCATCGAACGAGGATGTGATGGCATGGCCATGACCCGTATCCGTGTTGCCCTGCTGCCGTCGGCGGTCTGCATCGCGGGCACCGACCCGACGCTGAAGATCAAGGACCAGCAGACCGGGGAGGTCGCCACCGACCGGGAGACCGGCGCGTCGCTCCACACGGTGACCGTGATGCTCATGGAGGAAGGCCGGGCCGAGGTCCTGAAGATCACGGTCCCGGAGACAGGCCTGGCGGCCGGGCTGAAGCCGGGTGCGATGGTGCGGCCGGTGGAGCTGTTCGCAACTCCGTGGGCGCGGATTTTCAACGGTCAGCTCTCCGACGGCGTCGCCTACCGGGCCGCCCGGCTGGAGCTGGCGACGGTGGAGGCGGCCCAGTGATCCGCTTCGAAAACGCCGTACCAGAGCGGGAGTTGTACCCGCTCCGGCCCCTGCCGGGGACCGAAGGCACGGCCACGTTCGCCGCCTCGTCTGCGGTACTCGATCTGCTCGGCCTGAGCCCGGAGCAGGCGGCCCGCCTGGACCTGGGTCATGTGCTCCACCTGATACTCGAAGAGGGGGCATGACATGGAAGCCATCGCGGGATACGCGTCGTACGCGCTGCCGATCGCTACTGCGCTGGTCGGTGTGTGGCTGCTGGTGACGGTGGTGCGCTACGTGCGTGCCGACCGAGGCACGCGGGTGAGCATGCGGCAGGCCGTCCGGGTGCGGTGGGGCTGGGTGCGGCTGGCACGGATGGCCGGGCTGACGGTCACCGACAAGACCCCGGGCCTGCTCGCGCAGATCACCGCGCAGAAGGACGGCCCCGCCCCCGCGCCTCGGGTGCTCACTCCCCGGATCAAGGTGAAGCCGGACCGGTTCGGGGTGATCGTACGGGCCCGGACGCTGCCGCAGGTCGGGCTGGAGGAGTACCAGAAGTCGGCGCGGTTCCTGGCGGACGCCTGGCGGTGCACGCGGGTGTCCGTGCTGCCGGACGGCCCCGGGCGGGTGGTGATCCGGGGCGTGCGCTCCGACCCGCTGACGACACCGACCGAGCATCGGCCCACCGGCCGCCCGCTCGCGGACGTGGCGCGTTGGGAGCTGGGCGTGGACGAGTACGCCGCGCAGGTGTGCGTGTCCTTGGCCAACGTGCCCGGCGTGACCGTGGCCGGCACTCCCGGCGCGGGCAAGACCTCGGCGGTCAACAAGTTCGTCTGCGACTTCGCGCCCTCACCCGCTGTGCAGATCGCGACTGCGGACGGGAAGGTGTCACGGGCCTCGGAGGGCGATTACGCCGACCTGATCAAGCGGATGTTCGCGTTCTGCGGTGACGATCTGGACGAAGCGAACGCGCTGTTCAAGCGCCTGGTGGAGCTGCGTAAGCGGCGCTCTGCGACCATCCGTGGCGTGCTGGGCGTGAAGAACATGTGGCACGTCGGCCCTTCTCCAAAGTGGCCACTCACGGTCCTGATCATCGATGAGGCGCACACGTTCTTCCGCGAGTACAAGGGCAGCGACGCCGAGACCAAGCGCCTGGCCGCACTCACTGCGGAGAACGCCCGACTGGTGGAGGACCTGGTCAAGAAGGGCCGCAGCGTCGGCATGCTGGTCATCTTGATCAGCCAGAAGACCACCGGTGACGCCCTCCCGACCTTCATCCGTGACGTGTGCCCGGTCGGATTGTCCTTCGCGCAGAAGACGGTGGAAGCCGCGGTGGCCGCGCTGGGTGATGACATCCGCAACTGGCCCGACGCCAGCCCGGTGACCTTGCAGGACCCCGCCTACGTCGGCGTCGCGGTGATGGCGATGCAGAGCCGTCCCGGCTACACCCGCATCCGCACCCCCTACGTCTCGGACGCCGCCGCGGCCCGCGTCGCCGAGGACACCTCACACCTGACCGCCGACCCGGACCTGTGCCTGGACGCTCTTCTCCACTCAACCGGCCGGACGACGAAAACCCTGCCGTCGCTCACCAAGTAGCCCCGAAATCCCACGGCAGAAAGGAGGTTGAGGACATGGCGGAGGAACGGTTCACCCGGCGCACCGTGACCGTGGTCATGGCGGTCATCGCGGCCCTGGCCTTCGTCTTCTCCTTCGGCAACGTCTGGGCACTCGCCCTGCGACTCGGCGTCCCCCACCCGATCGCGCCACTGATCGCCCCCATGGTGGACCTGTCCGTCGTCGGGCTCCTGGTTGCGCTGCGATATCTGACCCTGCGCGGCGTGCCCAAGGCGGAGTTGCGGGCCGGTACCCGGCTACTGCACCTGTGCGGACTGCTCACCCTCGCCCTGAACACCGCCGAACCACTGCTGGCCGGACGCTACGGACGGGCCGGTCTGGACACCGTCGCCCCGCTCCTGCTGCTCGGCTGGGGCCACGTCGGCCCCTCCTTCCTCGCCCAGTTCCACACCCTCACCTGCCCTGTCCCGCAAGTGGAGGCCGCCGCCCCCGTCTCTGAACCAGTTCCCGACGCAGCACCCGCATCCGAGCCCCCGACGCCTGCCCCGGTCGTCGCCACCTCCCCGGCCGAGGAGCCGCAGATCGCCCCGGCTCCGGCCGCCGCTGTCGCCAAAGTGGCCCAGCCCGCCGCCGACCCGGCCCTGCCTGCCGCCCTGCTGGATGCGGCCCGGCGCATCGCGGACACCCATCGTGCCGAGCACGGGACACCGATCACTGCCGCTCACCTGGGGACGCGCATGGGCGTCGCCCTTCCGGTGGCCACCGCAGCGCTCGCTCAGCTCTGAGTCCCGGCCCTCGCTGCCCGAATCCCTCTCGCCGCACCACGTCCGCCCATGGGCCTGGTTCGTCATGCCCCGAGTAGTACCAACACGCCTTCGTGCCTGGCTGGTTGCTGCACGGGGTCACCCACCGACAGAAGGGACACGCCCCGAATGGTCACCTTGGACCTGCGCCACGTGGCAAGCCCCGCCGTGCGGGACCTGCTTCGCCTGGTCAACCACCCCGACTTCGACCGCGCACACCAGCAGATCGAACGCCTCGGCGGCTGCACCGAACCCGTCCGCCTGAGCGGCCAGAGCACGACCGTCGACACCATGACCGGTGAGGTGCTGCGCTCCTACACCGCCTCCGACGAGCCCACCGGCAGCCTGCTGACCACGTGCGGCAACCGCCGTGCCTCCCGCTGCCCGGCCTGCTCCCGCCTCTACGCCGCCGACACCTACCACCTCATCCGCGCTGGCCTCTCGGGCGGCAAGACCATCCCCGACGCCGTCCGCACCCACCCCCGCGTCTTCGCCACCCTCACCGCCCCCTCCTTCGGCCCCGTCCACAACCGCCCCGACGCCCGGCCCTGCCGCTGCGGAATCCGCCACGAGCCCACGGACCCACTGCTCGGCACACCGCTCGATCCGGCGACGTACGACTACGCGGGTGCAGTCCTCTTCAACGCCCACGCCGGAGCCTTGTGGGCCCGCTTCACCACTTACCTGCGCCGCGAGCTCGCCGTCCGGCTCGGCCTCACCCAGAAGGCCGCCCGCACGGTTCTGCGGGTGTCCTTCGCCAAGGTTGCCGAGTACCAGAAGCGTGGCCTGGTCCACTTCCACGCCGTGATCCGCCTCGACGGCCCCGACGGCAGCACCCAGCCCCCGCCCTCGTACGCCACCGTCGCTGTGCTCACCGACGCCATCCGCGCCGCCGCACCGCGCGCCCGCATCTCCGTCACCTCGGATGCGGTCGGGGAACGCGAACTCACCTGGGGCCAGCAGCTCGACGTACGCGAGATCGCCGCCTTCGGCACCGAAACGGAACTCACCGACCAGGCGGTCGCCGCCTACGTCGCCAAGTACGCCACCAAGTCCGCCGACGCCTCCGGCACCCTCGACCGCGCCCTGTTCTGCCGCCCGTGCCAGGGACGCGGCGCCACCCTCCTGCCGCACGGCACCCCGCTCCCCTGCACCGCCTGCGACGGAACCGGACATGCCCGGCCGCTGCCCCGGCTCGCCGTCGCACCCCATGTGCGGCAGATGGTCCGCACCTGCTGGGAGCTGGGCATCCTGCCGGAGTTCGCCAATCTGAAGCTGTGGAAGTGGGCCCACATGCTCGGCTTCCGCGGCCACTTTTCCACCAAGTCCCGCTCCTACTCCACCACCCTCGGCGCGCTGCGCGACGCCCGCCGCGCCTGGCGTACCGAACAGGCCCGCGTCCACGCCGGCCTGCCCGAGCACGACCCGGACACCACGCTCGTCCTCGGCCACTGGGACTACCTCGGCTCGGGCTACAGCCCCGGCGCCGCGCTCCTCGCAGCCGCCGTCTGGCACCGCCGGGAACTGGAACGCCGGTTCATCGCGGAAGGGGGCTGCGGATGAACGCGCAGGAACCCGCCCCGTCCCGGCGGGGACTCAGTACGCCGGAGGAGCTGCTGACGGTCCCCCAGGTCATGGCTCGCCTCCAGCTCGGCCGCTCCGCCGTCTACGACCTGCTCCGCACCGAGCAGCTCGCCTCGATCACCCTCGGCCGCGCCCGCCGCATCCCCGCCCACTCCCTCACCGACTTCATCCGCGCCCGCCTCGAACAGGAAGCTGCCTGATGGCCACGCCTCGCGACACCCCCGCCTCCCGCCGAACCCGCGCCAACGGCGACGGAACCGTCTACCAGCGCAAGGACAGCCGCTGGGAAGCC
>NZ_JAVFVX010000188.1:0-8606 GCF_033441795.1 Streptomyces sp. ADMS
GCGAAGCCTCGGTGGAGGAGGCGATCCTCCACGCAGCCGTTCACGGCTGGTACGAGGGCCACGTCCAGGGCGAAGACGAGTGCCCTGGCTGCGACTTCCGGGGCGAGCTGCCCAAACACAGCAACCGCGGTTGAGTAGTTGCAGCGAGGTCCGTTAGGTGTAGTTCCTGTGCACAGTTCGGTTCGGCGTTCCCAGCGGACGGCGAGGCGTATGAACTGGTGGAGGAGCGCGAAGGCCAATTCAAAGGCATGGCGGAGTTTGCCCAAGCCTTTGACGTTGCGGGCGGCCGGGCCGTCCGGCCACGCGTGGGATGCCGCTGGCCGCCATCGGTCCGCCGCAGGTCACGTAGCCTCTCGCACTCCGTGGCGGGCGCAAGGGCGAACATGACGGTCGGGCGCACACTGACCACGACCTGGCCATGTGGGCGGGCGCTGCTGACACCTCGTTCGAACGCCCGGCGAGGCCATGTGCATGCCCCCTGCCCCAGACGGCTCCAACGCCCGTTACCCACAGAACTACTGAAAACGCACCCGTATCACTCGTCACGGTAGTGAGCAAGACCCCCTCTTGAGTCATCTTTTGACTCATTTTTAATTTTAATCGACGTGAAGGCTCACCCTCTTGTTCAATTGCGACAAATCCTATTCGCCGCATGACACAGGAGAGTCGAAATGCGCATTTTACGCGTCGCAGTAACCCTCGCGGCAACCGTTTGTGCCCTCATAGCTGGTACGGCACCAGCTCTCAGCGCGCCCGCTGCGGAGCCCGTACCCGAGGTCGGCGTACTGACGCCAGAGGCCGAGGCGGCATTGAACGCGGAGCTTGAAAAGAGCGAGCCCGTCATCGCCACCTACAACGGCAGACAGATAAACCTGGCTGATGGTTGGCAGGGTGCTCAGGCTTGTACGGAAGTCCCGAGTGGAGAGGTCTACTGCTACGACAGTACCGAGGAAGCAGATGAGGCTCTTCCGCTCATCGACCCTGCGGGGGAGAAGCTCCGCGCCGCCCGGGCTGACGCAGCTACCAAGACCGACGTAGGCATATTGGCCTTCGACGACTGTCTCTACCCGTACGTCTGCCTCTTCGAAAACGGGAACGGTGGTGGCCGCAGACTTCAATGGTCCGCGGACGGCACCAAGCAGCTGGCGGACTGGGACTTCAGAGACAAGGCAAGTTCCGGATGCGTCAACCGGCTCACTGGGGGCGCACTCGTCTATGACGCCCGGACCGGCTTGCCCGACCCGTATATGACTCTCGCTAACCACTTCTGCGTCAACTTCATCACTGCTGGCTATCCGGGTGGGGGAAGTTTCAACGACAAGGCCGACTATTTGAGCCTTTAACTGGGATTTCGACAATGCCTCAGGTGACCTGCGAGCGAGCCGCAGCATCGTCCTTTTCGTTATTGCCGATCTGTTATGACAGTGGCCAGTTCCTGACGAATTGTGGTATTCGGTCACCGCTCGCGTTGCGCTGCCACCCGTGGAGTATTCATCTCCCCCGTCTCCAGACTGTGCGCGACGGTGTCTCTTCGGACGTGAATCAGCCGTTCCTGCTGCTGACCACGATCCGCCTGGTCATCTGTGCCGCCGACATCGCCAACGCCACTCTGGTCACGGTCCTGGAGCGAGCCGGGGAGATCGGGCTGCGCCGGGCCCTCGGCGCGCTGGGCAGGCTGATCGGCACCACCCTGGGCACGCTGACCGTCTTCGTCGTGGCCTTGTCCCCTCAGCGGACCCGCGTCATCCCGCCCCTCATCGTTGCTCTCGCCCCAGCCATCGGGCTGGCCGCCGTCCTGCTCGCCAGCCTCTGTCCGGCCTGGCGCGCCGCCCGCATCCAGCCCGCCGAAGTTCACCGCCGCTGAACTGACGCCACATACACCCGTGCGGCTGCGGAGTCCATCCCGTCAACTGCTCTTCCAGACCTTGGAGAACCCTTGAGACGAAGTAGCCGATACAGAAGCGGATGGGCCGCCGTGGCGGCGTGCGCCGCGCTCACCGGTGGCCTCCTGCAAGCCGCGGGGCCCGCCACCGCTGCACCCGTGCCTGGCCGTGACAGCGGTCAGGCCACGCCGACGCCTTTAGGTCAGGTCGAGGATCCGGGCGGGAAGCTCGGCAAGGGCTGGAAGACTTCGCCGGACCGGGCCGTCACCTCCGCAGCCGATACCGACGGCCTGCACATCCTCACCGCGGACAGCGCCGAGGCGTACGCGTGGAAGACCGCCGCCGTACTCGCCGAACCGGGCATGCCTGCGGACACATGGATCGGCAACGCGTGCGTGATGGACCGCTCGCACGTCGCGGTCGCCTACGCCCCGCGCACCTTCACCAACCGTCAGGACCTGATGCTGGGCGGTGCGTTCACCGCCGTCGTCGACCTGGAGACGGGGCAGGTGACGAAGCTGCCGTTCACGGCTTCCCTGGCCTACTTCGACCCGTCCTGCAACCCGGACACGCACACGGCCGCCTTCACCTCCTTCCGGGACAGCAAGAGCCGTATCGTCACTGTCGACACAACCGGTGACACCGTGGCCGACACGGTCGCCGACGGACAGGTGACCTCGGCCGTCCCGGTCACCGACGGTGCGGTGGCCGCGCGCGGCAGCCACCTGGTGCACATCGGCCGGTCGGGGAAGGTCAAGAATCTGGCCGACACGGAGAACGTGCCGTTCGACATCCGGGTGGCGGGCAAGAACCGGGTCGCCTTCCTCGACCGCGAGGGCGACGACACGGCACACGCCAAGCTGTGGGGAGGGCAGGGGCGCCCTACGACGTTCGCCTCGGGCAAGCTCGGTGACCTCGCCCTCAAGCAGGGCGGCACCGGGCGGGTGTTCCTCACCGGTCACCCCACCGGCACGCCGGACACCGAGGGAACCGGGGTGACGCGCCTCGACGCGCCGTCCGATGCCGATGTCTCCAGCCATGGCCGGCTTGCCGTCGACCCGGTCATCTCGCCCGGAGTCCGCTCCGGTCTGGAACGGATCAAGGGAGCGGGCAAGGGATTCACGACGTCCGAGCCGACGCCGCAGGACGACAGCGCGCAGCCGCCGCAGACGGGTGACGAGGAGCCGCTGACGCTGACGGCCACCGTGACCGCGACCGCGGACACGTTCACGCAGTCCGTGCCGGGACAGGACAATGGATCCGGCACCGGCACCCTGTCGCCGGCGCTCACCGGGGCCGACAGCGACGGCGGGACGCACACCCAGTTGATGCGCACCGCCGTGGCCGCCAGTGTCTCCACCAACCCGGTCGACACCGACCGCTGGTGTTCCGTACCCCGCAACGACGTGGACAGCATGGCGCTCCAGCCGACGTCGAACCAGGTCGAGTGGGCAGTCGACATGGCCGTCCGCGGTGCGCTGCGGTCCAGCTGGATCACGCAGGGCGGCTGGCGCGCCCAAGCCGGTCTTCTCGGCAACATCGACCCGCAGGGCTTGTTCCCGCCGCGGACGCTGGCAGGTGGCGGGCGTATCCCGGCCCAGGTCATGCTGGGCGTGCTCGCCCAGGAGTCGAACCTGTGGCAGGCCGAGCCAGGCGCGGTACCGGGCCAGATGGGCAACCCGCTCGCGGCCGTGGCCGGTTTCTACGGGCACACGGGCGACACCTCCGACGAATACTGGAAGATCAACTGGGACAAGTCCGACTGCGGTTACGGCGTCGGCCAGGTCACCGACGGCATGCGCATGGCCGGACACGAGAAGACGGACGAGACCAGCCTGGACCCGAACGTGCAGCGGGCTGTCGCCCTCGACTACACAGTGAACATCGCCGCTTCCATGTACATCCTCGCGGACAAGTGGAACGAGGTCCACACCGCGGGCCAGACCATCACCGTCAACAACGACGACCCTGCCAAGCCGGAGAACTGGTTCGCCGCCCTGTGGAACTACAACCTCGGCTTCAACCCGAACAAGGGTGACGGCAAGCCCTGGGGTCTGGGCTGGTACAACAACCCGGCCAACCCGCTCTACCCGGCCTCCCGGCTGGCCTTCATGGACACCTCGCTCGACCCGGACGCCAACAATGACGCGGCGAACCCGCAGGACTGGCCGTACCAGGAGAAGGTGATGGGCTGGGCCGCCTGGTCCATCGACGCCGGCTACTCCTACGCCACCTCCGGACGGCAGGACTGGCCTGGCGAGAGCGGCTTCTCCTCGGCCGGCTTCCGCCCCGCCTGGTGGAACACCGAAGGCCAGCGCAGCCTCATCAAGCCGCCGTTGAGCGCGTTCTGCAACTCCGCCAACGGATGCGACGCCGCCAACCCGCCGGACTGCCCGGACGCGGACTGCTACAAGCAGTACTGGTGGCGCGGGTCGAACGTGACCTGGAAGTCCAACTGCCCCAACGACTGCGGGAACGAGAACATCAAGTACCAGACGCTCGTCAAGGAGCCCGGACGCGGCTACCGCCTCCAGTACGGCGCCCCCGAATGCACCACCACCGGGCTGCCGTCCGGTGCTCTGATCGTCGAAGCGGTCACGGCCGGCAAGCCCACCTGGAGCGACTGCGGCGCCGTCGCCTCAAAGGGCAGCTTCCAGTTCTCCTTCTACTCCGACGCCGACAACGAGTACGAGGCCAAGGGCGATCTGCACCAGATCGGCGGCGGCTACGGCGGCCACTTCTGGTACACCCACACGCGTGACACCGCTCATCTCGGCGGCCCCGGCGGCCGGATGACCATCGACGGCACCTGGACCCTCGGCCAGAGTGTGGAGTGGGCCCGTGTCTTCGCGCACCAGCCGGACACCGGGGCGCACACCCAACAGGCCCACTACGTGATC
The DNA here is from genome assembly GCF_033441795.1 of Streptomyces sp. ADMS. Taxonomy (NCBI): domain Bacteria; kingdom Bacillati; phylum Actinomycetota; class Actinomycetes; order Kitasatosporales; family Streptomycetaceae; genus Streptomyces; species Streptomyces sp. ADMS. The sequence goes on from NZ_JAVFVX010000188.1 coordinate 4,784, forward strand.
AAGGGGGTCGCGGGCGGCGACCGCGACCGCTACGTCAACACCCACTACAGCGAAAACACCTGGGTGGACCTCGGCGTCTACCGCTTTACCGGGACCCCTCGCGTGGAGTTGTCGAACGACACCGCCGACGGCACCGCCGACGAGGACATCGCCTGGGACGCCGTCGCCTTCCAGCCGCTGTCGGGCAAGCCGCAGGACATGGTCGTCGCCATGGGTGACTCCTACACTTCCGGTGAGGGTTCCGGAGCCTACTCGCCCGAGTCCGACAGAGGCCACGGGAAGACCAGTTGGAACGCCTGCCGACGCGGCGCCAACTCCTGGCCGCGCAAGGTAACTCTCCCAGGCCAGACGGAGACCGTCGGTACACTCGCGGACCGCTACGATCCGGCGCTGGACTTCCAGGTCACCGCCTGCTCCGGAGCCAAGACCTGGCAGATGACCGAGGGAAACCCCAACTCCTGGGGCCTGGACGGGAACTTCCACGAGAAGACCCAGATCGACTCCGGAGCGCTCAGTGAGGACACGACCCTGGTCATGCTGACCATCGGCGGAAACGACGCGCGCTTCGACAACAAGATCCAGACGTGTGTCATGGAGGGATGCCCTTCGGAAGCCTCGATGCAAGCTGACATCGACATAGCCGTGAGCGATACTCGGACGGTGCTGGAACAGATCCACCAACACGCGCCGAACGCGACGATCTCACTGATGGGCTATCCACTGCTCTTCAGCCGCACGGAGGCGTGCTCCACCCTGGTGAGCGCGTCCCAGCGCGTCATCCTCAACGACATGGCCCAGTACTTCGACGACAAGCAACGCGAGCTGGCGCTCTCCATGAGCGGGGACGGCGTGCGATACCGGTCCCCGCAGCCGGCGTTCGAGGGGAAGCGCATCTGCGATCCGACGGCAGGAATCAACGGGATCGTGGCAGGGCCGAACGGCGACGGTGACTTCCACCATGGCGACGCGAATACCCAGCTCTGCTGGTGGTTCACGGGAGGCACCTGCCTCAGCCGTGAGAGCTACCACCCGAACCAGACCGGTACCAGTGCTTACGCCCAGGCGTTCATGACCATCGGCCCCACCGCAGCCGTCAAACCAGAGGATCAGTGAGCAGAGGTATGTCCGATCATGGCACCGTGGCGCGGTCGGACCGCGTCACGGTGCCGTCCCCAGGGTGCCTCGTCGCCATCATGGCCCCGATCCTCGCGGTGCTGCTCGTGGCCTCGGTCCTCATGGTCATGGACTACCGCCAGGAAAGTGCGAATGACCGCAACGAGAAAGAGGCCCTGCGCAAGACGGTCACCCAGGCCCGGTCGTACGCGAATGACGTGCTGGCGAAGGGCCTGGACGACTATCCCGGCCGGGAAGCCGTGCGCGACATCGCCGAACGGCACGACGGCAGGCTCATTTCCTACGGGCGATCGGGCGGTTCGCTGGCCACCACCGTCCGCTTCTTCGCGGAGTTCGAGGACACCAGCATGTTCGGTGTCTCGTACTCCCGGGCCCATCGCTGCTATGCCTTCGAGTTTCAGAGGGATGCCGAGGGCGGGCTACAGGAGAAGACAACTCCGCTTGAGAAGTGCGATGTCGCCTGATCAGAGGTGGATCAGCGCCGTAGCCATCGGCGCGATTACGACGGGTACTTGCGGTACGAGGCCCGACGACCGCGTGCCTAGGCTCGGGCAGCGAACGCTCGCTGCCCGAGCCCGGCCTGAGGCGCGAAGACGTTGCACGGCTGGTTGATCAGGCGGCCGAGTGACTCCCCTGGCCGGAACCATGGGCAGGCTCCTGGCCGGCCTTGTCGACGATGCCGCTCCGGGTCACAGCCGTGGAGGTCACCGGCGTACCAGCCTTGCCCCAGGCATTGCCCTCGACCAGTACGGTGCGTTCGCCGAGCAGCTCTTTGGTGTCCTTGTCGAAGATCCACTCAAAGCGTTCACCGTCATGCTCCCGGGCGACCGCGACTCCGTGACGGCCGGCTGCGTCCACCGCGTCCGAAACGACGATCACTCCCGGGATGCGGGCCGCGGCGCGGAAGAGGGCGGCGCTCACGTCCGGTGGGGCAACCGAAGCCCGGAGCAGGTCACCGATGGTGACAAAGGCTTCTTGGTCCGGCCCGGTGGTCGAGTCCGAGCCCGCCCCGTGGTTCAGGTTCGCATCCCGGTAAATCGTCTCGAGCAGAGCACCTGGTTCAGTCGGAAGCCCTGCCAGAAAGCGGTACGTGGGCAGGTTCAGGCTGCCCTCCCCCGGCGCCGGCACTGGCAGCCAGGTCGCACTGCCACCCGGCTTTCGCTGCATCGTGCGACCACTGCCGTCCACGGACGTCCACTGCTCGTAGCTCTCGTCCTGCCGCAGACGCTCCATCGATCCGTCCTTGCCTTCGGACAGCGCCGTGGTGTGACCGGTCACCTTGACGTACGTGTACTGCCCAGAGCGAGGAACCGCACCAGGATCCGCCACAGCGGCGAGCGCCGCCTGTTCCAGGAGCTGCACCGATGCCTTTGATGCGGGAGGTGTCTCGGCGGGTGGCTCGGTGGCCGTGATGCTGAGCCCGGTCACGACGACCGCGACGCACGCCACGGCCGCAGAGGCAACAACCATGCCCATGCGCCTGCGCCGGGCGACCCGTTGGGGCGCAACTGATCCGGTCTGCTGGTCGATCTGCCGCAGCAGGTTCTGCTTGTGCGCGTGGAAGAGTTCAGGTGCCGGCTCGGGATACGGGACAGCGGGCAGCACTGCTGCCGCGTCCGCTCGCTCGGCCGTTTCGGAATTCTCGAGCTTCATCGCGTCTTCCTTTGGGTTGCAAGCGCCTCTGCCGGACTGCCCACTGCCGCGTGTCGGCCGACGGGTGCCGGTCCCATGTCATCAGCGCCTGGCCGCAGTTCCGCTTCGACCAACCGGCGCAGTTTGTTCCGGGCACGCGACAACCTGGAGCGGACCGTGCCCGTCGGTATGCCAAGAGCCTCAGCCGCCGCCGAATAGTCCAGGCCCGACCAGACGACCAGACTGAAGACCTCACGCTCGCTTCGCTTCAACCGGCTCAGTGCCGTGGCCGCCGCCGCGAGCCGTTCCGTGTCGGCCAACTGGCCGACCACCTCGTCCGCGATGTCAGGGAACGCGTGGTGAGGCGGCAGCCGAGACATGGCATCCCGGTGCCGTCGCGCCTTTCTCGCCCTGTTGCGCAGCACGTTCGTGGCGATCCCCAGCAGCCAGGGCTTGACGCTGACCACCTCGCCCCGCAACTTGTCGCGCAACCGCCAGGCCTCCAGAAAGGTCAGTGACATCACATCCTCGGCGGCGGCCCAGTCGCCGGTTGTGCGTAGGGCATGGGCGTAGACCACCCGCGCATGTTGATCGAAGATCTCGGCGAACGCCTCGCGCTCACCCGACCTCACCCGCTCGTTCAGTGAAGACTCCACACCTGCAAGTGTCCGCAGAGCTTCGCCAGTTCCACTTCTGTTCCGGATGATTGCCTCTGCTTCTTTACCGGCAGCAACATCCGGATCTTGAACGGGCAGTGAAAGTGCCTTATGAACTGGGATGATGAGGTGCGGCGAAGAGATCTGCAGTCTTCGGAAAAGTGATGTCGGTGTTCTTGCCAGGCAGTTCTTGTCTCCGCAGCAGCCCACAGCCGGAACCGAACACCGCACTGGGCCGCCAGCAGAGGGTGCTTCAGGTGAGCCCACCCCCTGTCCTACTCCAGGTACGTGCCCGCGAAGGCGCCGTCGAAGCCGAGTGCGGCCAGGCCCTGCTCGACGCTGGGGTAGGTCGTCCCGTCCGGGATGGCGATCATGGCGTCGAAGTCGGCGCGGCTGATCTC
>NZ_JAVFVX010000189.1:0-8449 GCF_033441795.1 Streptomyces sp. ADMS
GCGCGTGCCGTCGGCGCTGAGAGCGATGCCGTCGGAGCCGGTCTCGTAGTGCGTGGGCTCGCCGCCCGCGGGGCGGACCATGAAGGGCTCGCCCTCGATGACCGGAAGGAACCGCTCGTCCGGGAGCGTCGAGGGATGCCCGGCCAGTCGCCGCCAGGAGCGGCCGGTGGCGAGGTCGACCACGATGATGCCGTTGGAGCCGCCCGAGTCGGTGATGAAGGCCATGCCTTCGGCGCCGCGCCGCAGGTCGAAGCGCACGTCGTTGGGGTAGCTGTTCGCCGGCACCACCTCGGGCGGGAAGAGGATCTTCCGTACGATCCGGTCCGTGCGCAGGTCGACCGCCACGAGCTTGGGACCGCCGTAGGAGGACCCGGCGAACCCCGGGCTTCCGGTGTCGAGGATCCACAGCCGGTCGGCCGGGTCGACGACGACGCTCTGCACCGACTGGAAGTGCCCGGCCAGGTCTGAGGCGTCCTCGCGGTTCACCTCGGCGTCGGGGTAGGCCACCGGCTTCCCGCCCCGCAGCTCGGCGACGGTGAACGGGACGTCGTCGCCCCAGCGGGGAAAGTTGACGAAGACCCGGCCGCGGCGCGAGACGGTGACACCCGTCGGCATCGCGCCCCAGAAGCGGGCAACGACCTCGTAGTGACCGGCAGTTGAACCGGAAGGGGAGGCGGAGGCGTAGGCGGGACCGGCGAGTTGGGTGGCGGCCAGCGACACGGTGGTCGCCGTAAGGAACGTACGTCGTTTCATGGAAGCGTCTCCTGTGGGTCAAGTCGCCGGAAAGCGCTGCGAGTTGCCGCAGCACCTCGGCGCGTGGGGGGATTGGCCGGACGTTGCCGTGGCCGGTCAAGGACAGTGCCCACCAGCCGCTCTCGGGGAGTCGGCTTCGCCCGTGTGGTCAGGGCCAGCCGGAGCCCACCTGGACGGCAGGTACCTCGTGCGTTCCTGCGACCTGAAGCTGTCCGCCAAGGACATCGCCTGCGGCTGCCGCCAACTCCTGGAAGGGGAACGGGGCCAAATGGCCGGTGGACCTGGTGCTCTCAGGTCTGCCGGGCTGCCGGCCGGGTCTTCGCGACCATGGTGCGGTCCCCGAAGGTGACCATCGCGTGGATGGGTATGGTGCTGGCGCGCATGAGCGCGCCGAGGCCCCGGCGGCCCTGTTGGCGGGCGAGCTTCGGCCCCAGGGTGGTCATCAGGGCGGTGAGGGCCGGCATCGGACGCCCGAAGAGCGTGATCTCCTTGATCTGTGCCTCGTCGTCGAGCCGCAGCAACTGCACCTCCTCGAACGACTGGGACCCCACCCGCGCCCGGTAGACCAGCGCGTACACGTCGCCCTCGCCGGCCTGAGTGTGGTAGCGGACGTCCTTGACCGCCGTGAACGCCGAGGTCAGGAAGTCACGCAGCTGGTCAGATCCCTCGAAGCGGAACTGCTCGGTGAGCGGCGAGCTGAGCACGACGTCACGGCTCAGGCACGCGACCGCGGCGTCGACGTCACCGCGTTCCTCGGCGGAGCGCCAGCTCGCGACGGTGGCGGCGGCGGAGTGCAGGGTCTCGGACATAAGTCTCTCCCGGTATCAGCGGCGCGATGGGATGTGCGGGTGCCGACGTGCTTGGTGGACGGGGTTTGCGGGTGGCGGGTGTCAGCCGGTGAGCTTGTTCATCGTGCGGATCTGCTTGTCCAGGACCCAGGCGGGAACGAAACGGAGCATGCGTGCGCGTCCGGCCATGGGACCGGCGGCGTAGCGCAGTTTCGGCTTGGTGTCGGTGGCGGCCGTGACGATCGCCTTGGCGACCACGGCGGGGTCGTCACCGCTCTTGATCGCCTCCGTCATCAGGCGGTCGAAGACGTGCCGCTGGTCGGCGTAGGTCTGCAGGGGGGTGTCGGGCTTGGCGCTGTTGGCCTCGAATCCGGTGTTGGTGTACGCGGGTTCGACGAGGAGCGAGCGGACGCCGTACTGGCGGACCTCGTGGTCCAGGGACTGGGAGTAGCCCTCGATCGCGTGCTTGGACGCACCGTAGACGGCCATGTAGGGGGCGGGGATGAACCCCTGCACTGACGAGAGGTTGATGATGCGTCCGCGTCCCCGGGAGCGCATGTGCGGCAGGACCTCTCTCACCATGCGCATGACCCCGAAGACGTTGATGTCGAAGACGCCCTGGGCCTGCGCGAGTGAGGTTTCCTCGGCCGCGCCTATCGAGCCGACGCCGGCGTTGTTGACCAGGACGTCGATCCGCCCGAACCGCTCGATCACCTGCTGGACCACGGCGGTGACCGACTTGTCACTGACCACGTCGAGGTCGAGGAACGTCACGCCCTGGAGCGGGGTGACGCGTGAGGTGTCGCGGCCCGTGCCGGCCACCTCGAAACCCGCCGCGACCAGCGCGAGCGCGGTCTGCTTGCCGATGCCGGAGGACGCGCCCGTCACGAGGGCCACCGGCCGATTTGTCGTCATCATGCACTCCCGAGCTCGCTTGAGAAACCGATCGGTTTCTCCTTGGCCTCACTGTAAACCGGTCGGTTTCCAATGCGCAAGCTCAAGCACGGAACTGACCCCGGGCCACGCCACCGGCCGGCTTCAGATTGAGCTGACCGGCACCCGCCGGCATGGCGGCACACGCCGGATGAGCAGGCAGGAGAGACGCGACAGCACCACCCCCGCGCCTTGATCGCGAGTTCGCGCTCAAGGGCTGCTACGGCACCTCTGCCGAGGCGATTGCCAAGCGTGTCGGTGTCACGCAGCCGTACCTCTTCCGAATCTTCCCGGGCGAGAAGGCGATCGCCGCCGCCTTGACGCGGAGCACGGAAGAACGTCCGCCTGGCGTTCGAGAGGTGGCCAGGAAGAGGGGCACGAGCGGGCCTCCCGCGCCATGGGCAGCCCGATGACGATCAATTACACGCGGCCGATCCCGGCACACCCCGAAACGCTCCAGATGCGGATGCAGGGATACACCGTCGCGGCAGCCACCAGGCGGTAGAAGCCCTCGGCGGTGTCCGGTGAGACGGGCACGAGCCCGATGCCGATGCCGATGCCGCCGATGATCACTGACGGGGCGCAGTACTCGATTCCGGGGAATGCGCCCACCGCGCGAATACGGACAGTGACTGCGGACGAGAGACCAGACACTTAGCGGGCAGGAGATCGCGCGTTACGACCTGTCCGAGGACGCCTCCGCCGAGACCGCGATGGTCTTCGGCGAGTTGTACCGCAACGGCACCGAGTGGAAGTTCCGCGCGGTCGGCCAGGGGTACGCCTCCGGTCTGGCCGGGATCGCCTCCGACTTCGGCGTCAGCGTCTGACCCAGGCCGGCGCGCGCTGCCGGGCCTCTCCTCTCAGGGAGCGGGTCCGGTGACCGACCCACCTGGAGACCATGTGGCCGAGCCGACGCGCCTCCGCCCGGAGGACCGACCGGACTTCGACGCGACACTGCGGCCGGCGATGAGCAGCGCCGGCATCGGAGAGGCCCCGCTCGCCGGCCCCACCGGACCGACTGCGGTCCGTGTGCGGAAGCGGGCCCTCGACGCCGCCGACGAGATCACGGCGGTGACGACGAGGGAGTACGCCGCCCACCTCGCCCTGCGGGTGGCTGCCCGGCGCCGCCCGACGGGCCCGTCGACGAGCCGCGGCACCCTGCTGCCGGCGCTCGCCGTGCTCACGCCGGTCGTCGGCACGGTGTCCGCCGCGGCCCTGCTCGTGCTCGGTTACTCACTTACTCACTCCAGCTCACCGACGCCGTAGGCGCCTTGCCGACGTCACGGGTGACCGCCGGCTGGGTGCTGGCACTCGTCGCGGTGCTGAGCGCTGCCGTGGCCCTTGCGGCCCCGCCGCGGACAGCGATGAGTGAGCACGGCGGCCCGCCGGCCCCAGAGCGGGTGGAGCAGGCCCGGCTGTCCTGGCAACGAACCCTGCTGGACCGGGGGATGGTGCCCCACCTGCGCCGCCACGTTGCCGCGGGCCCGTTCCCCGGTACGGCGGAGGCATCTCCCCCCGTCATGCGCACTCGCCCCCACCGCCCGCCCCGCCCGCCGGCCCTCCCCAAGGGACAGCACCCCGCATCCGGACTGAGCGAACTGGCCGTCGTCCTCATCGTCGGCACAGCCGTCCTCGCCGCCAAGAAGCTCCCGTCTTGCGCCGCCACGACCTCACCCCCGGCCCTGCAACGCATCACCGAGATCGTCCACGAGGCCGCCGGCGGGTGGGCCCGACGCCTTCCTCCAGTCCGCGTCGGCGCGGGGCATCACGCCCCGCCCCAGGGCGTCTCGTCCGAGGAGAAGTTACCTGCCCGCCTCACCGGCGCGGACCGGCGGCTCTGATCCCTCTGCTCCGGACCCAAGCGCCTGAACTACACGGGACAGGCGCAGGTTCCGGCTGCTGAACCCACGTCCCGGCTTCGGTCCGACCTGGCGGAGACGAGCCATCACATCGCCGTCACCTCAGGCACCGGCGTGACCGGCTACGACGACGCGCTGAACAAGGACCTGGCACCACTGGGGGTCACCGCCCAGGCCGGCGGGCTCGACGCCGGCAACGACATGGTCGTCACACTCAACGCGCTGTCCGTGATCCTCACGCTGACGCTCGTCGCCGTCGCCGCACTCGGCGTGCTCAACGGCGTGCTGCTCGACACCCGCGAGCGCGTCCGGGAGATCGGTGTCCGCAAGGCGCTCGGCATGACCCCCCGGCAGGCCGTCGCGATGGTCCTCACCTCGGTCGTCGTGACCGGAGTGGTCGCGGGCGCTCCGGGCGTACCCCTCGGCCTGGCCGTGCGGCTGGGTCCTCCCCGCGATGGGCGACAGTGTGGGACTCCGCCTCCCCCGTTCCGCCATCGCCGTCTACCACGCGGCCGATCTGCTCCCGCTCGCACTCGGCGGCCTGCTCATCGCCACCATGGGCGCACTCCTGCCCGCCGGCTGGGCCGCCAAGGCCCGAACCGCCACGGCCCTGCGCACCGAACAGGAGGTCAGGTTCCGAGCTCGCGCCTCCGGCCCTCACCACAACAAGCGGCAGGAGCCGGTTGGCTGATTCCCTCCCCTCCGCATGCTTCCGGGGGCGTGATGCCGGACACTCCTGTATAGGGGTCGGCGTATTCCGCGCGGGCCACGGTGAAGGTGTTCGGCGTGCTCGATGTCCCGCTCTGGCTGTGGGTGGCGTTCGCCGCGACGGTGGTCGTGTCGCTGGCGGTGGACCTGCTGTCCCACCGCACCGCGCACGTCATCGGCTTCAGGGAGGCAGCCGCCTGGAGCGGCCTGTGGGTGAGCCTCGCGCTGATCTTCGGCGTGGTCGTCTTCCTCGTACTCGGTGCCACTGCCGGCACCGAGTACACGACAGCCTGGCTGCTGGAGAAGAGTCTGTCGGTCGACAACCTCTTCGTCTTCGCCGTGATCTTCGCCTACTTCAAGGTGCCCCGCGCCTATCAGCACCGCGTGCTGTTCTTCGGTGTCATCGGCGCCCTCGTCTTCCGCGGGATCTTCCTCTCCCTCGGTGTGGCCGTGGTCAGCCGCTTCACCGCGGTGCTGTTCGCCTTCGCGGCGGTCCTCTTCTACAGCACCTACAAACTCCTCAAGGACGAGCAGGAGAGCTTCGACCCGGGCAGCAGCTTTGCCGTACGGCTGCTCCGCAAGATCATCCCCGTGCGGGACGAGTACGCCGGGGCGAAGTTCTTCGTCAAGGAAGCCGGCAAACGGACGGCCACCCCGCTGCTCGCCGTGGTCGCCGCGATCGAGGCCGCCGACCTGATCTTCGCCGTCGACAGTGTCCCGGCCGTCCTCGCGGTCAGCGACGACGCCTTCATCGTCTACACCAGCAACGCGTTCGCCATCCTCGGCCTGAGGGCCCTCTACTTCATGCTCGCCGGCCTCCTGGACCGCTTCCACTACCTCAACAAGGGGCTGGCGATCATTCTCGCCTTCATCGGCGTCAAGCTCATCCTCCAGGCATCCCACAAGTTGATCAGCCCCGGCATCCCGGAAATCCCCTCACCGATCAGTCTCGCGGTCATCGTCCTCGTCCTGACAGGGTCCGTGGTGCTCAGCCTCAGAAGGCCCGCCCCGACAGGCGTTGCGGACCAGACCGACGAACAGGAGGGCGCCTCCGGGACCACCGAGCAGGCGGCACCACTTCCCGACGGGCCGGTACGGGCATATCGTAAAGATATGGTCAAGCTAAAGCGTAAGCCCGAAACGCACACGTGTCCGACCTGCAAGAATCCCGTGCCGGTCGCAGTCCACCGCCACAAGACCCTCGGCGTCTTCGTTCCCGTATGGGGTCCGGGTGCATGCCAAAACCGAGACTGTCCCGACTTTCGGTTGGACCCCAGGCACAAGCGCCCCCAGGCCCGGTAGCAAAATCAGCAGCGCGGCGGTGCACTGCCGACCGCGCAGCACCAGAGTTGCCTGTGGGACGAGCGGGCCACGAGGGGTTTCACCGCAACGTCAGGTTCTCGTAAGTCCGCCCCTCCCCTGTCGCACGCCCACAGGCTGCGACCACGGGTCCGACCCGAACACGGCCGGACCCGTCGAGAGGACTTCCCGGAAACGGCTGGAATGACTGGCGATCCAACTTTGCACTATGCAATTATCGAGTGGGAGGCCGCCGACGGCCGATTGCCGTTCGGCGCTCAGGAGTGATACCGGCAGAGTTTCGCCACACGGACGCCACCGGCCGTCGGGGGCCTCCCCTTGCGCGAGCCGCCATGAATGCCCCGGGGAGTGCTGTGTCTTCTGCCCCCGCTGATCACGTGCGTACCCGATCCGCAGGAGCTGCGACAACAAGTCGGCGCGGCGCAGCAGCGGTTCGACCACTTCCTGCCTGACGTGTACCCGTTGCCCTGCGGCCTGCGGGCTCCCGACAGCAGCCTCGCCGTGTCGGCGGGAGCACGCTGGGAAACCGTCTGAATCATCACGACGTGCAGCCATCCCGCGCACCTCCTCGCAGTACGGACCCCGCGAATCCCACCCGGCGGCCGAGTCTCGGAGTCGGGCGCACGGCCTGTGGTTGCCCGCTGCTCCTGGGACACCTGGTACCCGTAAAGGAGACAGCTGATCCTTCCCGGGGGCTGCGCTGTCCCGCCGAACGACGGCTGCTCGGATCAGCAGGGCGGCAAGCCATGATCGCGGGTCCCGGCGGCGACGATTCGGCGGCCGTCAGCTGCAGCCCGTGCACCTCGGTGCGAAGCTGAATCGGTCATCCCTGCCCCGTCGCCCTCGATCATCAGCACCGTGCCGAAGCCTGCGCGACATCTCGGATCGCCGTCCGGCACGATCCGCTCACTGGCCCCCGCCGTCCCCGCCGACACAACAAGATCGTCGGCCAGAAGCTCACCTTCGCTCCGGTCCTCTGCCCCATACACAGACCGCCCCGGACCAGCTGATGTCCCTTTTTCGCGCCATGACCGGACGGCCGGTCGAAGGATCCTGCTGAGGAAGGCTTCAACAGGTCGGCCGAGAGCCATACTTGCCCTTGCGGGGGACCATCCCGCGGTGGCTTGGCGCAGGAGAGGCAGCAAAACGGTGAGCAGTGACAGCCAGGGAGTGAGGAAGGCCGAGGTACGGCTCAAGTGGGATCCGAGTCGCTGGAACGAGCCGCCTCACCATCTCGACATCATCGCCACGACCTACTCGACGGATGCCCTCCATGGGCGGCCTGTGTACGTCGTCCACTTCGACAGCCGCTCACCGGACGGCACCATCAACATGAGCCGGCACAGCCAGACCGGTCAGGGCTTCGGCTACGTCGAGGTGATGACCCTGGAGCTCGATCGTCTCGCTTCCTCCTTCGCACGGGTGGTCGTAGGCGTCGCGATCCACCAGAACAGCGGCCCCAAGACATTCGGCGAACTGTCGAACGCCGGAATACTGGTCGTCGACGGGTACAAGGAGCTTCTGAAGTACGACTTCGCGCACGTCTCCGGATCCACCGCACTGACGGTCGCCGAGTTCACCCGCAACGCCTCCGGAACCTGGGAGTTCCACGAGATGCTGCGCGGGTTCGACAGCGACCCCGAGGTCTTCACCACGGAGATGGGCTGCGCCCCACAACCCTGACCGGGGGAACAGCGCAGAGATGTACGGCGCCGCAGTCGTCCCGATCGTCCCATGCCGGCCGACTGGTATGCCGGTGAGGGCGGATATGAGGAGCGCCTCAGCAACTGCGGGGCCTGGCGGTCCACGAGCCGGGCCGAGCGGCTTTCCAAGTCCTGGATCTGCCCGGTGAGCTGCCCGGTGAGCTGCCCGACCAGGTGGGGCCCGCCGCCTCGGCCCGCGCCGTGTTGAACCAACTGGTTGGCAGCCAGTGGATCACCTCGGCAGTCTCTCCGGTAACGTCGGAATATGAGTCATCCGCATCCCGAACTGAAAGCCGCCCCTCCCCTGCCTGAAGGAGGGCTGAGGGTGACCGCCCTGGGCGGTCTTGGTGAAATCGGCCGCAACATGACCGTCTTCGAGCATGCA